>JAYVYV010000017.1:0-15976 GCA_043783985.1 Acidobacteriota bacterium
GTCTTGATGTCGTAGTTCACCGTATGGCAGCCGTCGCACAGAGGGCCGGTGGGACGCGCCTCCTGCTCCGCCGGGTAGTGCTCCACCCACCAGTCGGTGCCGGGTTGGACGTGGTAGGCGCGCCACACCTTGTGACGAACGTCCCACTGCGCCGGCAGGACGTAATAGTCGTCCCCCTGCTTCTTCCAGTAACGCTGCTTCCATTTGCTGCCGTAGGTGAGATCGATGTCCGCGGCCGTGAACGTGACGAGCGGATTCGATGTCGAGAAATCTCCCAGGATCGCCTCGGGATGTTGCTTGGCATCCTGCACGACGTTGGCCATCAGCGTCGTCTGCCACCGGTCGTAGGTCGCCTGGTGACACTCGCGACATGCCTTGGAGCCGACGAACGCGTTTGTGGCTTCCGGACGAGGCGGGCGGGAGGTCGTACACGCGATCGCGCTCATGGCGCTCAGAACCGCAACGGGCGGGAGATGTCTCAGGCTCATGGCGATTCACACCTCAGTGCTTCGCGGCCGTCGTCTTCGGTGTAGGCTGAATCGAGATGTCAGCGAGCTCGTCTACGAAGTTGTCCTATACGTGAAACCAAACGCGGCAGGGTCAGACTACACCATCCCCCATTACGGAGCGTCCAAACCCCCAATGAAACCGCGAGAGACTGCACCGAGCTAGTCCATCCCATAAAACAGGATTAGAATTTGCCGTCATGTCCATTCTGAAAGTCGCGCGCATGGGGCACCCGGTGCTGCGCGGGAAAGCACGCTCGCTCGAAAAATCCGAGATCAGGAGCGCGGCGATCCAGAAGCTCATCGACGACATGATCGACACGATGTCCGAGTACCACGGCGTCGGCCTGGCCGCGCCGCAGGTGCACGAGGGCGTCCGCCTCTTCATCGCCGCCCTCGACGCCGGCGACGACGAGGACGAGGAGGCCGAGCCGATGGCGGTCATCAACCCCGAGATCACCGTTGTCGGTTCCGACGTGGTGGAGGACTGGGAGGGGTGCCTGAGCATTCCGGACATCCGCGGGCGCGTGCCTCGCGCGCGCGAGATCAAGGTCCGGGCGTTCGACCGGACGGGCGCCCGCATCGAGCTCAGCGCGCACGATTTTCCGGCGCGGGTCATCCAGCACGAGACCGATCACCTGGACGGCGTGTTGTTCTTCGATCGGATGAAATCGCTGGGGTCGATGACATTCCTGGACGAGTACGCGCGATACTGGCGCAAAACTGACGACTGACGCTACCGTCCGCGCCGTTTCTGCGCGAGGTTCCGCTCCGACTGGAGTCGTTCCAGCTCCACGCTCGAGTGATCCACGAACTGCATGGCGGCCGCGATCGCGCGGTGTCCCGCTTTTTCCGCGATCGCGCGGTGCATCAGCTGACAGACGCGACGGTAGGAGGGGTGCCCCTGCGGCGAGGTGCGGAGCTCGATGACGTGCATCGCCTCGCGGGCGTTCATGTCCATGTAGAAGCGGATGCGATAGGCCATCACGACGGCGTATGGCGCGGCGTCGGGCAGGCCGCCCTCGATCAGCCGCTCGTAGAGCGCCGCTGACTGGGCCATCACCGCGCGCCAGTCGTCGAGCGCGCCCGCTTCTTCGATCGCCGCCGGCTCGGTGCAGCCGTGCCGGGCGCTGAGCGGCTGCCAGTCGAGGGTCAGCAGGCGGTGGCGCTGCAGGTCGCGGAACGCGCCGTAGTCGACGAGGATGTCGAAGCGGTAGCTCGTGCGTTCGAAGGCGCGCCCCGGTTTGTGGCGGCGGTTCGCGCGGGTGCCGACGTAGGCGCTGAGGAGGGCCGCGCGATCGTCGCCCGAGAGGCCGCGCGCGAGGGCGATCAGCTGATCGTCGGGCAGGGCCGAGGCGTTGTAGAGCGCCGCCGCGACGACTTTGATCTCACCGTCGGGGTCGAAGTCGGTGAGCGTGACCTCGTCGCGCTCCTCGGCGATCGCGTCTCCGACAAAGGGCGCGGCGGTCGCGGCGAAGGCGTGGCTGGTCTGGGCGAAGTAGTCGATCCAGCGGCCGCCGCGGTGCGGCTGATCGAGTCGTGCGAGGAATGCCGGGATCACGCGGCGCAGCTCCGTCAACATCTGCTGCGCGCAGCCGCGGACCTCTTCGAGCGGGTGCGCGAACATGCGCAGGAGCAGCGCTTCGAACGCCTGGCCCGTTCCGAACAGGCCGACGTTCGAGGTCGTCGCCGCCGGCAGCAGCCCGCGCAGCGTGTCGAGCGCCTTTGCGCGAATCACCGATTTGTAGACCGCGTCGGAATCCTCGGGGGCCTTGGGGTACTTCGCGCGGAAGTGCGCTTCCATAGCCGGGATCCATCGCGCGTACGTCTCGAAGGCGTGGTCGAGGGTGGTAACGAACGTCTCGCGGAGCGGCGAGCCGTCGAGCTCCGCTGGCACGTGATACTTCCAACGTCCGCCCGGACGACTGGTGTAGGGCACGTAGCGCGTCGACTGCTCGAGATACGCCATCAGGCGTCCCCACTCGAGCACTTTGGTCAGGACGTTGGAGACCCCTTCGCAGGCGATGTGCGCGCCGCCCAGCTGCGCGACCGAATCGTCGCCATACTCGTTCAGCACGCGCGCGTAGAGGGTGTCGGCGCGCGCGGTGCCGACGGCGGTGTCCGGCGGTTCGGCGTGCGCGTCGGCGCCCATCTCGCCGAGGAACTCGTCGAGGAACAGACGCCGGACCGATTTGGCGGAGCGCGAGTAGCGCGCGAAGAGCGCGCCCTTGACCGTTTCGGGCAGGTTCCGGAGCACGAAGACGGGGCGATCGGTGTTGGTGAAGTAGGGCGCGAGCGCGCGCGTTTCTTCGGGCGTGAACGTCTCGGAGGAGGTGGTGGGGAAGGCCACGGTGGTCGGTTATTCTACCGCGCATGCCGATCGAGTTCGCCTTTCGTCACCGGCTCAGCGTGAGGTTCCGCGATTGTGACGCGATGGGCCACGTCAACCACGCGGTCTATTTCACCTATCTCGAGGAGTGCCGTCTGACGTTCTGGCGCGAGGTGACCGGCACGCCGTCGCCCCACACGCGCGTGATCATCGCGCGCGCGGAGTGCGACTACCGCGCGCCGGCGCATTTCGGCGACGAGCTGGAAGTGCGGGTCACCATCGGCGACATCGGCCGCTCCAGCTTCACGCTGGTGTACGAGATCGTCCAGGCGGCCAGCGCCAGCCTCGTTGCGCGTGGAAAGACCGTCATGGTCAGCTACGACTACGAGGCAGGATCGTCCACGCCGTTGCCGGATCAGACGCGCGACCTCCTGCAGCGGCTTAAGGGTCAGACTCGGGTCTGACCCACACCTGACCCACACCTGACCCTAATCCTGCATTCGCTGGCGGACGACGTGTTCGGTGCTTGTCGGGAGCGCAAGAAACTCTCTGTAGGCCACCTGACGCTGTTCAGTATTTGCACCGAGTGCGTCGAGCAGTGGGTGCGTCGCGAGCCAATGGCCGCCTTCGCCGAATGCGTGTGCGCGATAGCTGGACCATCGATACTGCTCGGGCCGGACGACCAGACCTGCACGCACGGGATTTTGTTCAATGTACTGCAGGCACGTGAGCCAATAGCATTCGTCGTTGATAGGTTTCGCTCGGTACCGACCTGTCCACAGTGTCCCGATACGCTGGTACCTTTGATTGAAATAGAGCACATAGCGAACGCCCAGTTGATGCATCGCCTTGGCCGGCCCGTGTTCCGTCGTTGGCGTCAGCAGCAGATGGGTGTGAGTCGTCATCAACGAGAAGCCATGCACCTTGACCGCATAGCGATCGGTTGCCGACCGCAGCATCACGAGGAAGGACTCGTAGTCAAAGTCGTCACCGAAGATGGCACAGCGGTTGTTTCCTCGGTGGCGCACATGCAGGCTGACGCCAGGAATGTGGAGTCGACGACCATTGGGCATGATGCCCATAAGGCAAGATCCGATCGCATCGGCAGGCGGTGGAATCCTTAGCATTCTTCGAAGTGCCGCGCGTAACGATGGTAATAATCTCGAATTGCGCGCCGAGCGGCATCAACGAAACTGCAATGACAGGGTCAGACCCAGATCTGACCCGGATCTGACCCTTGGAGGCCCCTCGAGCGGTGTTGGTGCGACAATGCGTCATGATTTACATCTTCGGTAAAGACACCTGACCCTACACCCTAGCCGCCCGTGACGATTTTCAGCGGCGGCACGTTTCGTTCGAGTACATCAACGTCAGGAAGAACCCGGCGGACCTCCAGCGCATGCTGGGATTCAGCAAGGGTCGCCGGGCAGTGCCCGTGATCGTTGACGGCGATCAGGTGACAATCGGCTTCGGCGGCACCTGAGGCGTGTAGGGTGCGCTCCGTGCGAGCGCCAATATGACGGTATTTAAAGGCTATTTGACAATATTGTGAAATAGTTCACATAATCGCCCATGGCCGCGATGATCGAACTCGACGCCGTCACCAAACGGTTCGCCGGCAAGCGCGACGTCATCGCCCTCGACGCCCTCACCCTCCTCATTCCGCGCGGTGAGATGGTCTCCATCATCGGCCCTTCCGGCTCCGGCAAGTCCACCCTCCTCAACCTCGTCGGCGGACTCGATCGCCCAACCACCGGACACGTCAGCATTGACGGCGAACGCCTCAGCAATCTCTCCGACGATGCGCTGACGAAAGTTCGCCGGGACAAGATCGGCTTCGTCTTCCAGTTCTTCAACCTGCTGCCCACGCTCTCCTGCCTGGAAAACGTCGGCCTCCCGCTTCACTTGCGCGGGTGGCCCCGTAAAAAGGTGGACGAACGGGCCCGCGAGCTGCTGAGCCTCGTGCAACTCGATCGCCGCCTCGCGCACCTCCCGGACGAACTCTCTGGCGGCGAGCGCCAACGCGTCGCGATCGCCCGCGCCCTCTCCGTCTATCCGCCCGTCCTGCTCGCCGACGAACCGACCGGCAACCTCGACACCCGCACCGGTGAAGAAATCCTCACGCTGATCCGCGACGTCCACAGCCGCCTCGGTTGCACCGTCGTCGTCGTCACGCACGATATGAACGTCGCACAGAGCTGCCAGCGCACCGTCTCTCTCCGCGACGGCCGCAGCGTCGAGGACCTGCGCCGGTGATCCTGCTGCGGCTGATCAGCTGGCCGTACTTCCGCAGGCACGTGCTCCGCACGGCGCTGACGACGGCAGGCATCGTCCTCGGCGTGGCGGTGTTCGTCGGCATGCACACCGCGAACTCCAGCGTCCTGTTCGCGTTTTCGCGGACGGTCGATCGCATCGCCGGGAAGACCGAGCTGCAGGTCACGGCGGGAGAACCCGGGTTCAACGAAGAGGTGCTCGAGAGAGTACAGGGCGCGTCAACCGTGCGCGTCGCGGTGCCGGTCATCGAAGCAGTGGTCGACACCAACCTCGCGGGCCAGGGCAACCTCCTCGTCCTCGGCGTCGATATGACCGGCGATCGGACGCTCCGCGACTACGACCTCGACAGCGGAGACGATGCGGTGATCGACGACCCGCTGGTGTTCCTGGCCCAGCCCGATTCGATCATCCTCTCGAAAGAATTCGCCGACAAGAACCACATCACCGTCGGCGGCCACGTCGCCCTCGGGACCGTGGAAGGCGAGAAGCAGTTCACGGTCCGCGGCGTGATGAAGTCGTCAGGGCTGACGAGCGCGTTCGGCGGCAACCTCGCCGTCATGGACATCTACGCGGCGCAGCACATGTTCGGCCGCGGCCGCTCGTTCGATCGCATCGACCTCGCGGTGAAGGAAGGACGCACGCTGAAGGACGCCGAGGATGAGCTGAGCGCGATGCTCGGTCCCGGCTTCCAGGTCGACCCGCCCTCCGGCCGGGGCCAGCAGTTCGAAGCGATGCTGGCCGCCTATTCGATGATGGTCGGTATCTCGAGCCTGTTCGCGCTCTTCATCGGGATGTTCATCATCTACAACTCGTTCGCGATCGCGGTGACCGAGCGACGATCCGAGATCGGGATCCTGCGCGCGCTCGGCGCGACCCGGGGCCAGATCCGAGGGCTGTTTCTGGGCGAGAGCGCCGTCACCGGGTTGATCGGATCGCTCGGCGGCCTCGCGTTCGGCGCGCTCATCGCACGCGGGATCGCGGCGTCCATTGGCGCGCTGATCTCCGACGTGTACGGCGTCGCGCAGCACGCCGGCGAGGTCTCGACCAGTCCCGGCCTTCTCGTTCTCGCGCTGGCGATCGGGATCGGCACGAGCATCATCGCGGCCGCCATCCCGGCGCATAGCGCGGCGCGCGTCGATCCCGTCCAGGCGCTGCAGAAGGGCAAGTATCAGCTGCTCTCCGCCGGCGAGAGCCGGCTGCGCGCGAGCCTTGGCCTGGCGCTGGGAGCGGTGTCGATCGTCTGCCTCACCATCGGAGGCTCGCGGCCGGTGTTCTACGCCGGCTACGCGCTGGCAATCGTCGTCTCGCTGCTGGTCAGCCCGCTGCTGTCGCTCGCACTCGCCAGGGCGCTGCGCCCGCTGCTCAAATGGGCGCGGCCCGTCGAAGGCGCGCTGGCGGCGGACAGCCTGATCCAGTCGCCGCGGCGGACGTCGGCCAGCGTCGCCGCGCTGATGTTGTCGCTCGCGCTCGTCATCGCGTTTGCCGGAATGGCGCGGGCGAGCTATGTGTCGATCATCGACTGGATGGAGACGGCGCTCAACCCCGAGCTCTTCATCATGCCTTCCCAGAGCATCGTCGTCCGCACGATGCGGTTTCCGCCGTCGATGGGGCCGGAAGTGGCCGCGATTCCAGGCGTGCGGCGCGTGCAGATGGTCCGCGACGCGCGCATCATGTTTCGCAAGACGCCGGTCATGGTCGTGTCGGTCGAGGTCAGCAGTCTCGCGGAGACGGCGCAGCGGCCGCCGGTCGCGGGGAACGCGGACGACATGTATCGCCGTGCCGCGGCCGGTGAAGGACTGATCGTGGCGGACAACCTCGCGCAGCTCCAGCATCTGAAGCTCGGTGACATGCTTGAGGTGCCGGCGCCCAACGGCCTCATCCGTCTGCCCATCGTCGGCATCATCGTCGACTACTCGGATCAGCAGGGGACGATCTTCATGGACCGCCGCCTGTTCGTGCGGTACTGGAACGACGACTCGGTGAACGTGTTTCGTGTGTACCTGACCCCCGGCGCCAGCGTCCCCGACGTGCGAAAGCGGATTCTCGAGAAGTACGCCGGGCAGCGGCAGGTGTTCGTGCTCACCAACCAGGAGCTCAAGAGCTACATTCTGAAAGTCACCGATCAGTGGTTCGGGCTCACGTCCGTGCAGATTGCCGTGGCCGTGCTCGTCGCGATTCTCGGGATCGTGAACACGCTGACGGTGTCGATCACCGACCGGCGGCGGGAACTGGGCGTGCTGCGCGCCGTCGGCGCCTTGCGCGGCCAGATTCGGCGCACGATCTGGCTCGAGGCCTTGAGCATCGGGACGCTCGGACTCGCGCTCGGCTTCTCCCTGGGCGCGATCAATCTCTATTACATCCTGCAAATCGTGCACAACGACATCGCCGGCATGCGGCTCGACTACGCGTTCCCGATCGGAACGTCGCTCGCGTTGGTGCCGACGATCCTCGGCGCCGCGTTCGTCGCGGCGATCTGGCCCGCCGAGGCAGCCGTGCACGGATCGCTCGTGGAGGCGCTCGAGTATGAGTAAACGGCAGGTAGGGAGGATGGGTCGGGTGGGTCGGAGGGGTCTGGTGCGTCTGGTCGGGTTGGCGGGACTCGCGGTCGCATCCCTTTCATCCGATCTGCGCGCCGCAGACAACGCACGCCAGATCGTCGACGAGGCGCAGAAGCGGACCAACGCCACGTCACAACGCTACGAGGGGCTGCTGCAGGTATTCGACGCGAAAGGCAAGATCAGCGACAAGCGCTGGACGATGGCCCGGCTCGGCGCGCACGGCCGGAGCAGGGCAGTCCTCCGGTTCACCGTGCCGGCCGAGGTGAAGGGGGTGGCGCTGCTCGTGGTCAACCATCCCGAGCGCGCGTCGGATCAGTGGATGTGGACGCCGGCGATCGAGCGCGATCGCCGCATCGCGCTGCAGGACCGCTCGACGCGCTTCTTCGGCACGGACTTCAGCTTCGAGGATCTCGAGGAGCGCGACGTCGACCAGTACGAATACGCGCTCGCCGTCGACGAGACAATCGACGGCGCGGCCTGCTGGAAGATCGCGTCGACGCCGCGCGAGTCGAAGTCCTCGCAGTACACCCGGTCGGTCGTCTGGATCCGCAAGGACAACTACGCGTTCGCGCGGATCGAGAACTACGTGAGGGATCAAGTCGTGAGACGGCTGAAATACTCCAATATCGAGAACGTGCAGGGCATCTGGACCGCGAAGCAATTGGAGATGACCGACGTGCGCCGCGGGAGCCGCACGCGGCTCACGCTCGAGAAGCTCGAATACAACGTCCCGCTGAAGGACGAGGACTTCACGCTGCAGGCCATTCGGCGTCAGTAGCCGTCATGTTCCGGCGGTTCGTGACCTCTGTCTCCTTCGTCCTCTTCCTCGCCTCCGCGCCGTCGGCATCCGCGCAGACTGTGACGCAGCGAGGGTTCGTCGAGGCGAGCGCGTTCCTGTTCCCGCAGGCGGCGCCCAACGATCCGGCTCGCGTCGTGAACGACCTGCTCGCGCGCGAGGACGTGTTCTTCAAGCCGGCGCCCTGGATGCAGTTTGCCGGCGGCCTCGACTTTCGCGCCAACTCCCACGATCAGGTGGACGGTCGCTGGCGCCTCGACCTGGACGACCGCGGCGCCAGGCGGCCGCGCCTGTCGCTGCGCCGCCTCACCGCAACTTTCACGCGCGGCCCGTTGACCGTCGACGCCGGCAAGCAGTTCATCCGCTGGGGCAAGGCCGACATCATCAACCCGACCGACCGCTTCGCGCCGCGCGACTTCGTCAACGTTGTCGACGCTGAGTTCCTGGCGGTCAGCGGCGTGCGCGCCGTCGCTCAGCACGGCGGCGAGACGTTCGAGGCGGTGTGGGTGCCGCGTTTCACGCCGAGCCGTGCGCCGCTGCTCAACCAGCGATGGACGGCGGTCTCCCCGGCTGCGGCGGCGATGCCGCTCGTCGACGCCGGATCCGAGTTCCCCAGCGGGTCTGAGACGGGCCTCCACTGGGGTCACGTCGGAGCCGGGTTCGAGTACTCGCTGTCGTTCTTCAACGGTTTCAACCACCTGCCGAACATCGATGCCGCCACGACGGTGAACGCCGAGACCGCAAAGACCGCAGAGAAGCTTTGCGCTGCGTGCTCTGCGTTCATCACGCTCCGTCGTACGTATCCCGCGATCCGGACCTACGGCGCCGACGCGGCGGTGCCGACGCCGTGGTTCACCATCAAGGGCGAGGCGGCGTACTTCACATCCTCGACGCCGCTGACCGACGAGTACGTCCTCTACGTGGTGCAGGTCGAGCGGCAGACGGGGGAGTGGGTGATCGTGGCCGGCTACGCGGGGGAAGCGATCACGGCGCGCCGTTCCACGCTGACGTTCGCGCCGGACCGGGGCATGACGCGCGCGATCGTCGCGCGCGCGTCGTACACGATCGATCCGGTGCGCAGCCTCGCATTCGAGACCGCGGTGCGTCAGAACGGCGGCGGGGTCTACAGCAAGGTCGAGTACTCGCAGGCGCGCGGCCAGCATTGGCGCGCGACCGTCACCGGCGTCGGCATCGGCGGCCACAGCGACGATTTTCTCGGTCAGTACCACCGGAACTCTCACGTCGCGCTCGCCCTTCGATATAGTTTCTAGGTGGAACCGCTCGTCCTCTTCGCCCACAACCCGGGTCCGATGACCGGATCGGGCAACAACACCTATCTGCTGAAGGGATCCGGCGGATCGGCGGCGCTGGTCGACGCCGGCGTCGGCGAGCCTGCGCATCTGGCCGAGCTTCAGGCCGCGCTCGGCGCGAGCCGTCTCGACGCGGTCCTCGTCACCCACGGCCATCGCGATCACGCCGCCGGCGCGCCGGCCATCGCCGCCGCGCATCCCGCTGCCGTCTTCAGCAAGCTTCCCTGGCCCGGCGAGGACACGCTCGACGAGGTGCCGTGGCGCTGGCTCGGCGACGGCGATCGGGTTCGCGCCGGCGACACGACGCTGACGGCGCTGTATACGCCCGGACACTCCCCCGACCACCTGGCGTTCTGGGACGAGCCGTCCGGAACGATCTTCACCGGCGATCTCGTGGTGCAGGGCAGCAGCGTGATGATTCACTGGAGCCGCGGCGGCGACCTCAGCCAGTATCTCGCCTCGCTCGAGCGGTTGCTGGCGCTCGAGCCCAGGCTCCTGCTTCCGGCGCACGGGCCGGCGATCGACGATCCTCGTTCGATCCTGACCGGTTATCTGGAGCACAGGCGCCAGCGAGAGCGGCAGGTGCTCGCCGCGCTCCGCGCGGGCCACGCGAGCGTGCCCGCCATCGCCGAATCCATCTATGATGGTCTCGCGCCGGCGCTGGTGCCCGCGGCGCAGGAAAACGTGCGCGCGCATCTCGAAAAACTGAAAGCCGAAGGGCGCGCGACGGACGAACACGGCCGGTGGACACTGTAGCGATCAGCGTGGCGGCGGCCCTGGCCGCCGGGCGCGCCACCCTTTCAACGGAGTGATCCCGTGGACAACGTCATCGATTTCATCAACGTCAACCGCGAGCGCTACCTCGAGGAGCTGAAGGCGTTTCTCGCCATCCCCAGCATCAGCGCGTTGCCGGAGCACGCCGGGGACGTGAAGCGCTGCGCCGTCTGGTGCGCGGACGAGATGCGGCGCATCGGCATGCAGAACGTCAAGCTCGTCGACACGCCGGGCAACCCCGTCGTCTACGGCGACTGGCTCGGCGCCGCGGGCGCGCCGACGATCCTGTTCTATGGCCACTACGACGTGCAGCCGGTCGATCCGCTGGAGCTGTGGGAGTCGCCGCCCTTCGAGGCGACCGTCCGCGACGGCGAGATCTACGCGCGCGGATCCGCCGACGACAAGGGGCAGGTCTTCATGCACTTCAAGGCGATCGAGGCGCACCTGAAGCAGAACGGCACGCTGCCGGTCAACATGAAGATCATCCTCGAGGGCGAGGAAGAGGTCGGCAGCGTCAATCTCGACAACTTCATCCGCGATCACAAAAGCGAACTCGGCGCCGACGTCGTCGTCATCTCCGACTCGCCGATGTTCGCGCGCGGCGTGCCGTCGATCTGCTACGGCCTGCGCGGCCTCGTTTATTTTCAAATCGATCTGCGCGGCAGCAGCACCGACCTGCACTCGGGATCGTTCGGCGGCGCGGTGGCGAACCCGGCGTTCGTCCTCGCGCAGCTCCTGGCGCAGATGAAGGACCGCGGCGGCCGCATCCGGATCCCGGGTTTCTATGACGAGGTCGTGGAGCTGCAGGAGGAGGAGCGGAAGGCGTGGGCGACGCTGCCCTACAACGAGAAGGCGTACAAGAAGGACTTCGGCATCCCGAAGGTGTTCGGTGAATCCGGCTACACGACGCTCGAACGCACATGGGCGCGGCCGACCTTCGAGGTCAACGGCCTGCTGTCGGGCTTCACCGGCGAAGGCGCGAAGACGGTGCTGCCGGCCGTCGCGATGGCGAAGGTCAGCATGCGGCTCGTGCCCAACCAGACGCCCGATACGATCGCGGCACTCTTCGAAGCGCACCTGCGCGACATCGCCCCGAAGACGGTCGGGCTCACGATCACGCGCATGCACGGCGGCAAGCCGTGGATGACGTCGTACGACAACCCGTACGTTCAGGCCGCGGGCCGCGCGATCGAGCGCGGGTTCGGACGCAAGCCGGTCTTCACCCGCGAGGGCGGATCGATCCCGGTCGTGTCGACGTTCCAGGAAGAACTGGGGCTGCCGTCGGTGCTGTTCGGCGTGGGGCTGCCTGACGAAAACGCTCACGCGCCGAACGAGAAGCTCGACGTCGCCAATTTCCACGGCGGCGTCATCTCCTCAGCGCTTCTCTACGAAGAGATCGCGAAGCGCTGAGCGTATTGCGGATCGCGGATTGGTGATTGCGGATTGAATGGTGGATTGACAGCGGCCGACGCAATCCCATTCGCTGTCCTCAATCCGCAATACGGTGCTCTCCTCGACACCTGTTGTACAGTTGTGCGCCGTGTCGAGGCTCGAAACGCTGCTGAGCGCGTTGCACAAGTTCTACGGCGTGCTGCCGCCGCCGCCTCGCGATCCGTTCACGCTGTTCGTGTGGGAAGTGCTGTCGGTCCACACGACGCCGCGCAAGCGCGACACCGCGCTCGCCGCGCTGAAGCGCATTCCCGCGATGACGCCAGACTCGATGTTTCGCGCGCCGCAGAAAAAGCTCGAGCAGAGCGTCAGGCTGGCCGGGCCGTACGTCGAGAACCGGCTGCAGGCGCTGCGGACCGGCGCGGACCTCTTCCGGCGCACCCCGAATCTGCCGGCGATCATTTGCGGCCCGCTGCCGGCGGCGCGGCGGGCGCTGAAGCCGTTCCCGCAGCTCGGCGAGACCGGTGCGCACCGCATGCTCCTGTTCGCCGCCGATCAGCCGATTCTGCCGGTCGACGCACGCGTCAGCCGCGTCAGCCGCCGCCTCGGGTACGGCGAGGCGGCCGGCGACTTCAAGAAGCAGGCGCGCGCGGTGCAGGACGCGCTGGCCCGCGAGCTGCCGGTGTCCGCCGACGCCTACCGCCGCGCGTTCCTCTACCTCTCGCACCACGGCGGCGCCACCTGCACCGAGTCGGACCCGCACTGCGTCGTGTGCCCGCTGTTGAAGGATTGTCCGGAGGGACAAAAGAGACTTCAGATTTAAGAGTTCAGAGTTCAGATTGGATTTCAGATTGACGATCAGAATCTGAAATCTGAACTCATAAATCTGAACTCTCAGTTAAGCGACGCGACCCGTGTGCGGAGCGTCTTGACGTGCTCCCGGATCTGGTTCACGGTGACACGATAGCGCAAAAAAAGGCGGGGCCGACCGCCTTCGCCAAGGCTCCGGCGAGTCTCGCCGACGCATTGGGAGGCGGAAGCCCCGCCCATCAAATCGCCCCGTTCTTCTGCGCGTTAGAAGCCGAGCCGTACGCCGAACCGCAGGATGCGCGGGCTCAGGTTCGACGTGAGCACGTTGAAGTTCGTCGCCGCGAGGTTCCGGACCCGGTTGATCTCCGTGTTGCTGTTGAGCACGTTGAACAGATCGGCGATGACCTGCAGCGAACCCCGGTTGAACTTGACGTTTTTCGCGAGCCGCAAATCAAGGTCCCACAGATTAGGGAATCGGTACGTGTCGAGCAGCGGCGTCACGAGCACGCGCCGGCTGCCGTCGCGGCCAAGCGTCGCGTTGCGATACAAGGGGAAAGGCGTTCCCTGCTTGCCGAAGAGGTTCCCCGCCGCCTCCAGCCCCCACGGAAGCTGGTACGCGCCGTTCACGTTGAAGCTCCACTTCTGGTTGATGAAGACGTCGCCCGAGCCGCTGCCGCCACTGCGCGGCGCCGTCTGGCCCCCGCTCACGAGCGGAGCCGTGTCGAGCCGCGTGAGGTTCCCGATATCGGTGAACGCCGGGTTCTGGTCGTACTCCTCCTGTGGGTTGTTGAAGGCCGCTGCCAGGCGCATCTGCCATTTGTTCGACATCCGTTTGTGCAGCGACACTTCGATGCCGTTGAACTTCGAGATATAGCCCGGCCAGTTGGTATATAACCGGCCCCCACCGACCGACGCCACCTTCGCCCCGTCGGGGATGAACGTCGGGATGTTGAACGCAGACCCGCCAGGCAGCGTCCCGGTGACCGGCGTTCCCGCCGTGTAGTCCGCCGACGTCACGCCGACAAACGGCGTGTACGGATAGCCCGTCGTGCGGCCGAAGCTGTAGTTCACCTGCAACGCGAAGTTCGGGATCAGCTCCCGGTCGATGCCGATGACCACGCCATCGCTGACGGGCGCTTTGTAATCCGGATCGATCCGGTTGGCCGAGGTCACAGCAGTCGGGTTCGACGTGTTGAAGCCTCCCCCCGACGCGAGCAGCGGCAGATCAACCCGCACTTCGTTGCTCTGGGCGAGGTGATCGCCGTTCAAATCCACCCACGGGTACTCGACCCAGCCCACGCTCGAGCTGGGGTTGGCGAAGCCGATGTTCCCGTTGATGCCGGAAAGCTGGCCCGCGTTGCGGCTATAGCTCGCCCGCAGGATGGTTTTGTGAGTTTCGTTCAGCGCGTAGGTGACCCCGACGCGAGGCGTGATGTTGTTCCAGTGGAAGGGCGCCTCGTACCCGGTGAAGCTGATGCCGGGTACAAGGTTTGGAAAGCCGGCATTCGACCGCGTCGTCGACGGGAGCGCCTTCCCCCACTGACGGTCGTAGCGGACTCCGAGATCCAACGTCACCCTGCCCTTGGTGATCGTGTCTCCGAGGTACAGGTTGGTGTACAAGGATTGGTTCCTGCCCGCTCCCTCGCGGTACACCCGTGCGCGGAAGTCGGTCGCGGAGTTTTCCAACGCCAGAACCATGTTCCCCGGCCAGAGATCCTGAGAGAACGCCTCGGTCCGACGCCAGCCGAAGCCGAATTTGAGATTATGGTCGGCTCCCCCCACGTTGTGGAAGTTGTTGGCATCGATGTTCACGGTGTGCTGCGGCCGCAGGAAATAGAGCGCGTCCGTGGACCCGAACGTCGCATCACGCAGCGCGCTGATGCCGGCCTGGTCCGTCAGGGGGCCAATCGACTCGAGCGTGAAGCCCGTGTTGTAGTAGGCGTACTTGCCGGTGACAAACAGGCCAGGTCCGAAGATCCGATTCTCTTCGAGTTTCCAGAGTCCATGGAACGGGTTGTCCTCGTAGAAGTTGTGCTGGTTGTAGCGCGCCGAGGACGGCTCGAAGCTCGCATTGCCCGGAGCGCGTCCGTTCTTGACCTTGTCGCCGTTGAAGAACAGGAAATTGATCGTGTCTTTCTGCGTCGCCTGCCACGTGCCTTTCGCGTTGTAGGTTTTGAGGATCGTGGCGTCGATGCCGTTCGCGGCCTGGCGGAAGAGCCGGATGTCCTGTTTGGCGTACGAACCCCAGAAGAACAGCTTCTCCTTCACGATTGGGCCGCCGATGTCGAACCCGTATTCAGAAATCTGCTTGTTGTGGTCGGCTTTTTCCGGTGTGACGCCACGCGCCTTCAGCTCGTCCGGCAGGTTGGTCGCCTCGAGCGAATCCTTCGTGAAGTAACCGCGAGCGGTCCCCTTGAACTGGTTGGTGCCGCGCTTCACGACGAAGTTCAACCCGACCGCCCCGGTCGCCTGTCGGATGTCGTTGCCGCCCGTCGAGATCTGAATTTCATCGAAGGCGTCGTAGTCGAAGTACGTGGGTGACGCGCCGTTGGTCGCCATGTCGGTAATGGGGATCCCGTCCATGGTCCAGACCGCGTCGCCTTGTCGTCCGCCCTTCGAAACGAAGTTGGCCTGTTGGCCGGTCTCGTTGCCGGCGATGTTCACGCGATCGAGCGAGACGCCGGGCACGGTGCGCAGGAGTGCCCAGGGATCGCGCGAATTGGGCACCGAGGCCAGCTCTTCCTGGGTGAAGTTGGTGGTCGTTCCCATCTGCTTGGTGTCGACCACAGGCGATTCGCCGGTGACGGTGATCGATTCCTGCACCGTCGCGACTTTCAACGAGAACGGGAGCTCGACCGTCTGACCGACCCGCAGCGCGACGCCGTCACGGATTACCGTGGAGAATCCGGCCAGCGCCGCGGTGACCCTGTAGGTTCCTGGCGGGAGATTGAGGAACCGATACTCTCCGTTGCCTTCAGTCGTGAAGGACCGGGTCGGGCCCGAGGTTTCCAGCGTCACGGTGACCCCCGGCAGGACGCCGGCTTGCTGGTCCCTGACCGTGCCCGTGATGTTGCCGCCAGCCACCTGCGCAGTCGCCGCAGCGCTCGTGGCAACGAGCGCCACCAGTGCCAGAACGATGACCTTGAATCTCATCCGACCTCCTAAAAGCAATTTCCTCTGTGGAACCATCCCGGAGCCGCACAATGTCTGAAACCATCGCGGACCGGGAT
>JAYVYV010000018.1:0-5596 GCA_043783985.1 Acidobacteriota bacterium
CGGAGGCGAACGCCTCGTCGTTCGTCGACGGCTGGTTCCGCACCGGCGATCAGGGGGTGCTGGACGCGAACGGCTACCTCACGCTGGTCGCGCGCATCAAGGAGCTGATCAACCGCGGCGGCGAAAAAATCTCGCCGCGCGAAATCGACGAGGTGCTGCTGACGCATCCGTCCGTCGCCGAAGCGGTCTGCTTCGGCGTGCCGCACGGGACGTGGGGCGAAGAGGTCGAGGCCGCCGTCGTGCTGCGGGAAGGCGAGACGACCGCCGCCGCGGATCTCCTGGCGTTCTGCAAGGAGCGTCTCGCCGATTTCAAACGGCCCAAGCAGATCCACATCACGCAGGCGATCCCGCGCACGGCCACCGGCAAGATTCAGCGCGGCGCCGTGGCGAAAGCGTATTCGCAGACGTGAAGATCGTGATCGCGGGCGCGGGCGCCATCGGCGGCTACATCGGCGCGAAGCTGGCGAAGGCCGGCGCCGACGTCGTGCTGTTCGCGCGCGGGCCGCACCTGCGCGCGATGCAGGAGCGGGGCGTGCGCGTCATCAGCCCGGACGGCGACTTCGAGGTGAAGCCGCAGGTCACGGGCGATCTCGCGACGGTCGGCCAGGCGGACGTCGTCTTTCTGGGCGTCAAGGCGCACGGGCTGACGGCGCTCGCGCCGGCGCTGCGGCCGCTGTTGGGAGCCGACACCGCGGTCGTCAGCACGCAGAACGGCATCCCGTGGTGGTACTTCCAGGGTTACGGCGGCGATCTCGAAGGGCTGCGGCTCGAGCGCGTGGACCCGGGCGGCGTGATCGCCGCGTCGATCGAGCCGCGCCGCGTCGTCGGTTCGCTCGCGTATTTCGCCACGGACATCGTGGAGCCCGGCGTCATCCGGCACACGGAGGGGAACAAAATCAGCTTCGGCGAGCCGGACGGGACCAGGTCGGATCGCGCGCGCAGGATTGCGGAGCCGCTGATCGCGGCCGGGTTCCGCTGCCCGATCAACCAGCGCTTCCGCCACGAGATCTGGGTGAAGCTGCTGGGCAACGTGGCGTTCAACCCGATCAGCGCGCTCACGCGCGGGACGCTGGAAGAGCTCGCGCGCGATCCGGACGTGTCGGCGGTGGTGCGCGCGTTGATGGCGGAAACCGAAGCGGTGGCGCGGAAGCTGAACATCGAGCTGCCGATCTCGATCGACCAGCGCATGGCGGGAGCGGAAAAAGTCGGCGCGCACAAGACGTCGATGCTGCAGGATCTCGAGGCGGGGCGGCCGCTGGAGACCGAAGCGATCGTCGGCGCCGTCGTCGAGCTCGGCGAACGGCTCGGCGTGCCCATGCCGGCGACGCGGACCGTCTACGCCTGCGCGAAGATGCTGGACGAACAGACACGTCGCGCGACCGCGACGCACTCGTAACGCGAAGGCTTCAGCCGAGCGGAGGAGGCACACGTGAACATTCACAACCGCTGGTTTCAGCTCGTCGCGTCGCTCGTCGCGATGATCATGATCGCGAACCTGCAGTACGCCTGGACGCTGTTCGTCAAACCGATGATGGCCGACACCGGCTGGAAGCTGTCGGAGGTGCAGTGGGCGTTCACGCTGTTCATCCTCTTCCAGACCTGGGTGCAGCCGGCGCAGGGGTTCCTGATCGACCGGCTCGGCCCCCGTCTGTTCACGACGATCGCCGGCGTGCTGTGCGGGATCGGCTGGGCGGGGCTCGGCATGGTGACGACGCTGCCGATGCTCTACGCGCTGTACGTGGTGGCCGGCATCGGCGCGGCGCTGGTGTACGGCGGGTGCATGGGGTCGGCGCTCAAATGGTTCACGAAGCAGCGGGGGCTCGCGGCCGGGATCATCGCGGCGGGATTCGGCGGCGGCACCGCGCTGTTCATCCCCGTCATCGCGTCGCTGATCAAGAGCGACGGCTACCGGACGACGTTCATCTACACGGGCATCTTTCAGGGCGCGATGATTCTGATCGTCGCGCAGTTCCTGAGGCATCCGCCGATTGCGCCCGTGCCGGAGGCCGTCACGGCGGCTCCCGCCGGGTCCAGGCTCGGACGGCATCACTTCACCACCACCGAGATGTTGAAGACGCGGCAGTTCTACGTGCTCTACGCGATGTTCGTGATGATGTCGACCGGCGGCCTGCTCGTGACGGCCAACGCCAGCGCCATCGCGGGCGCGTGGGGCATTCCCGCGGCCGCGCTCGTGCTGGCGACGTCGCTGAACGCGGTGGCCAACGGCGGCAGCCGCGTCTTCTGGGGCTGGGTCTCCGACAGGACGGGCCGCGAGCTCGCCATGGGGATTGCGTTCGCGCTGCAGGCGGTCTGCCTCGTGCTGGTGCTGACGGTCGGCCGGTTGTCGGGGACGCTCTTCACCGTGACGCTCGTGGCGACGTTCTTCACCTGGGGCGAGATCTTCTCGCTGTTTCCGTCGCTCGTCGCCGACTACTACGGCACCCGCTGCGCGACGGCCAACTACGGCGTGATGTACTCGGCGAAGGGCGTGTCGTCGATCATCGCCGGCGGCGTCGCGGCGATGCTGTTCGAGCGCTTCGGCACCTGGTCGGCCTGCTTCTACGGCAGCGCGGCGCTGGCGCTCGGCGCATCGGTCATCGCGTTCGGCCTGCGCGCGTCGAGAGCGCCGACGGCGGTCGCGGTCGGCGTGCCGGCGACCGTGAAATAAGAAGAAACCGCGGAGAACGCAACGACCGCAGAGAAAGACGGATGGCTCGGCGATCTCCGCGTGCCCGGCGGTAAAACAACATGGACCCCAAAACACTCGCGCAGGAATTGACCGACGCGTACGCGAAGCGGGAGATCATCCTCGCGCCGTCTTCCCGTGAAGGCGGCTTCGATCTCGACGCGGCCTACGCCGTCGAAGCGGAGATCGCGCGGGCGCGGCGAGCCGGCGGTCACCAGACCGTCGGCTGGAAGGTCGGCTACGCCAACAAGGCGATGTGGCGCGCGCTCAAGCTCGAGACATTGGTGTGGGCGCACGTGTACGACGACACCGTGCGCTACGCGGACTGGAACGACATCACGCTTTCCATCGCGCCGATGGTCTCGCCGAAGATCGAACCCGAGATCGTCTTCAAGCTCGCGCACCCGCCCGCCTCGTCCGATCCGGTCGCCGTGCTCGAAGCGACGGAATGGTACGCGCTCGGCTTCGAGATCATCGACTGCGTGTTTCCGGACTGGAAGTTTCAGCCCGCCGACTTCGTCGCCTCGCGCGGCCTGCACGCGGCGCTGGTCGTCGGCGAGCCGGTCTACGTCGAGCCGGAAGACATCGAGAAGCTGGCCGCCGATCTCGCGGCGTTCACCGTGCGTCTGCTGCGAAACAACGAGCTCGTCGAGGAAGGGGCGGCGAAAAACGCGCTCAAGAGTCCCGCGCTGTGCGTCGGCGAGCTGGCGGACGCGCTGAAGCGCCGCGGAGGGGAGGCGCTGCAGGCCGGCGATCTCATCACCACCGGCACGTTGACGACGTCGCTGCCGATGGCGGCCGGCGACGTCTGGATCGCGTCGCTCTCCGGCATCCCGCCATCATCATTGACGCTTCGCGCCACATAGGAATTCAGATTTCGGATTTCAGAGTTCAGATTTCCAGTTCAATCTGAAATCTGAACTCTGAACTCTGAAATTTCCGGCGCTTCTGGTATCGCTGCGCCGTCATGCCTCGGCTCCGAGGCGCCGAAATGCACGCCCGATCCGTCGCTCATCACCGCCTGCCCGTGCCCGAACGTCCCGGTGCGCGGCGGCACCACGGTGATCTGGTGGCCGAGCGCGGCGAGCTCGTCCCGCACCGACTCCGGCACCAGCGATTCGACGCTCACGTCGGCGCCGCCGAACGTCGCCTTGGTGAAGCGTCCCGCCTCGAGCGCCTGCTGGATGTCCATGCCGTAGTCGACGATGTTGGCGACGAACTGCGCGTGGGCCTGGGCCTGGTTGAAGCCGCCCATGATCCCGAAGCCGATGCGGGTCTCGCCGCGCTGCATGAAGCCGGGGATGATCGTGTGCAGCGGCCGCTTGCGCGGCGCCAGCGCGTTCGGGTGCGTCTCGTCGAGCGTGAACAGCGCGCCGCGGTTGTGCAGCGCGAAACCGGTCCCAGGCGGCACGATCGCGCTGCCGAACCCTTCGTAAATGCTCTGGATCAGCGAGACGATGTTGCCGTGGCGGTCGATCACCGACAGGTAGATCGTGTCCTGCCCGGACGAATCGGTGAGGCCGGCGAATACCGACGGCTGCACATCGCGCGCCGCGTCCCCGGCGCCGATGCGGCGGGCGCGCTCCCGCGCGTGTGCCTTGTCGAGCATCGCCGCGACCGGCGTCGTCGAGAAGCGCGCGTCGCCGACGTAGCGCAGCATGTCGGCGTAGGCGAGCTTTTTCGCCTCGATCATCACGTGCAGTGCGCGCGAGCTGTGGAAGCCGTAGTCGGCGAGCGGGAACTCTTCCATCAGGTTCAGCATCATCAGCGCGGCGATGCCCTGGGTGTTGGGCCCCAGCTCGTAGACGGTCCAGCCGCGGTAGGTCGTCGAGATCGGATCGACCCATTCGGGTTCGAGCTCGCGCAGATCGGCGGCGGTCATCGTCCCGCCTTTCTCGTTGGAGATCGCCAGGATCGCGCCGGCGGTGGCGCCGTCGTAGAAGCCGGCCTTGCCGTGCGTCGCGATCAGGCGAAGCGATGTCGCCAGGTCGGGGTTTCTGAACAGTTCACCTGGACGCGGCGCGTTGCCGCCGGGCAGATAGGTCTGGGCGGCGTTGCGCTCGGCGGCCACCTTGTCGGCGAGCGCCGCCCAGTGCGCGGCGGTCACGTCGGAAACGGGGAAGCCCTCGTCCGCGTAGACGATCGCCGGGGCGAGGAGGGCGGAGAGCGGCAGCGAGCCGAGCTTCGCGCGCAGCGCGTCCCAGCCGGCGACGGCGCCCGGCACCGTCACCGTGTGGATGCCGCCTTGCGGCATTGCGGTGAGGCCCTCGGCCTTGAGCAGCGCCGGCGTCAGCCCGGCGGGCGCCCAGCCGCCGGCGTTGAGGCCGTGGACCGCGCCGGTCTTCGCTTCGTAGATGATCGCGAACAGGTCGCCGCCGATGCCGTTCGACTGCGGCTCGACCAGCCCCATCACCGCGTTGGTCGCGATCGCGGCGTCCACCGCGTTGCCGCCGCGCTCGAGGATCTGCACCCCCGCCCGCGCCGCCAGCGGCTGACTGGCGGCGACGATGCCGTATCTGGTCGCGATGCGCGATCGCCCGACAATGACGCTCATGTCTGGATCCTACCAGTTTGTTTTTATCCGCGGAGGGCCGTGTCCTTCGTGTTCTTCGTGGTTGCGTTTGTGATTAACTGTTCGGCGTGAAAAGCGGACGGCACTTTCTCCAGATCCCGGGGCCGACCAACGTGCCCGATCGGATCCTGCGCGCCATCGCGCAGCCGACGATCGACCACCGCGGCCCCGCGTTCGCGGCGCTCGGGCGCGAGGCGATCGAAGGCCTGCAGCGCGTGTTTCAGACCACCGGCGCGGTGGTGATCTACCCCTGCTCCGGCAGCGGCGCGTGGGAGGCGGCGTTGGTCAACACCCTGTCGCCCGGCGACACGCTGCTGATGGTCGAGACCGGCCAGTTC
>JAYVYV010000019.1:0-5594 GCA_043783985.1 Acidobacteriota bacterium
ATCTCGCCCTGTTTTTACGGCGTGGACACGCCGCGCAAGGCCGAGCTGATCGGCGCCACGCACACGATCCAGGAGATTCGCGAATTCCTCGAAGCCGACAGCGTGGCATATCTGAGCCTCGACGGCATGCTGAGCGCCGTCAAGACCGAACGCGCCTCGTATTGCACGTCGTGCTACACCGGCATCTACCCCGTCGAGTTCCCCCGCGATGAGGCGACCTACCTGCAGCTCGCGCTGAAGCTCGACAGCAAGGGCGATCCCGTCACGAAATGATCCTCGATGGGACAAGGCTGAACCCGTGACCGAGTACAAGGCGGCCGGCGTCGACATCGACGCGGGGAACGACACGGTTCGGCGCATCCGGACGCTGGCGCGCGGAACGTTCACCCCCGGCGTGCTCTCGGATATCGGATCGTTCGGCGGCCTCTTCCGGCTCGACCGCGATCGCTACCAGGAACCGGTGCTGGTCTCCAGCGCCGACGGCGTCGGCACGAAGCTCAAGGTCGCGTTCATGATGGACAGGCACGACACCGTGGGCGCCGATCTGGTGAACCACTGCGTCAACGACATCCTCGTTCAGGGCGCCGAACCGCTCTTCTTTCTCGACTACCTCGCGACCGGCCGCCTGTCGCCCGCTGTGGCCGAGCAGGTCGTCACCGGCGTCGCGCGCGCGTGCAGGGAAAACGGCTGCGCGTTGATCGGCGGCGAGACCGCCGAGATGCCCGGCTTCTACGCCGACGGCGAATACGACATTGCCGGCTTCATCGTCGGCGCCGTGGAGAAGTCGAAGATCATCGATGGACGATCGGTGGTGCCCGGCGACGTGCTGATCGCGGTGCCGTCGGCAGGGCTGCACACGAACGGCTATTCCCTGGCCCGCCGCGTGTTCTTCGAGATGGCCGGATGGACGCCGGACACGTTCGTGCGGGAGCTTGGCTCGTCGATCGGCGACGCACTGCTCGCGCCACACCGTTCGTATCTCGGCCTCGTGCGGCCGCTCATCGAACGCGATTGGGTGAAGGGGCTGGCGCACATCACCGGCGGCGGCCTGACCGAGAACCTGCCGCGGACGCTGCCCGAGGGATGCGCCGCGGAAATCGATCTGCGGTCCTGGTCCATTCCGCCGGTGTTCCAACTGCTCCAGCAGCACGGCGCCATCGCGCGCGAGGAGATGTTCCGCGCGTTCAACATGGGCATCGGCCTCGTAGTCGTCTGCACCTCGCGCGACGCCGAGCGCGTGATCAACACGCTCATGCGCGGCGGTGAGCCGAACGCGTTCCGGCTCGGCTTCGTGGTCGCGGGCGAGCGCTCGGTGCGGTACGTGTGACGCCGGCGTCCGGCGCCCGCTCCCTCGGCATCCTGATCTCGGGGCGCGGCAGCAATCTTCAATCGATCATCGACGCCATCGCGGCGCGCCGGCTCGACGCGCGGATCGCGGTGGTCGTCTCGAACCGCGCCGGGGCGCAGGGTCTGCAGCGCGCCCGCGACGCGGGAATCGAGGCGGTCCATCTGAGTCCTCGTGATTCCCCCGACCGGGACGCCTACGACCGGGCGCTCGCCGATCTGCTGAGGGCGCGCGGCGTCGCGCTCGTCTGCCTCGCGGGCTTCATGCGCCTCGTCGGCCGTCCGCTTCTCGACGCGTTTCCCGGCCGCATTCTCAACATCCATCCATCGCTGCTGCCGTCGTTTCCCGGCCTCGACGCACAGCGCCAGGCGCTCGATTACGGCGTGCGCGTGACGGGGGCGACCGTGCACCTGGTCGACGCCGAGCTCGACGGCGGACCGATCGTGCTGCAGTCGGCGGTTCCCGTGCTCGAGGACGACACGGCCGAGACGCTGGCGGCCCGCGTGCTGGTCGAGGAGCACCGGCTCTATCCCGCGGCCATCGGCCTGGTGCTCGACGGCCGCCACTCGGTCGTCGGCCGCCGCTTCGTTCGCGTGATCCGCACATGAGCGGCTGGACCGAGCAGGATTCGCAGACCTATCGGGACATCGCCGACGTCGCGGTTCCACGACGCCAGGAGATGGTCGCAACGCTGGTGGCGGCGGTACCGTTCACTCCCGACGATACGGTCACGATCTTGGAGCTCGGATCGGGCGATGGCCGGCTGGCGGAAGCGCTGCTGACCGTGTTTCCCCGCGCGACGCTGACGGCCCTCGACGGCTCGGAGTCGATGCGCCGGGAAGCGTCGTCACGCCTGGCCATGTTCGGCGATCGCGTACGCGTCGCGGCCTTCGACATCGCCGCGCTCGACTGGTGGGACCGGATGTTCGGCGTCGACCTCATCGTGTCGTCGCTGTGCCTGCACCATCTCAACGATGCCAGGAAGCAGTATTTGTACAAGGCCGCCGCCGAACGCCTGTCGCCCCGGGGCGCGCTGCTGATTGCCGACCTGGTCGACCCGCAGCATCCGGCGTTGCGCCGTCTCGCCGCCGACCTGTGGGACGCGCGTGCCAGGCTGCAGGCCGAGTCCCTGGGCGCGCCGGAGCTGTTTCAGCGGTTTGTCGCGGCGCGCTGGAACCATTTCCGCTTTCCCGACGAGGCGGATCGGCCGTCAGCTCTGTTCCATCACCTGATCTGGCTGCGCCACGCGGGGTTTTCGGCCGCCGACTGCAGCTGGCTGTACGCAGGGCACGCGGTGTTCGGCGGCTTCAAGCAGGCTGGAGCGTCAGCAGCGCCGCCTCAGGCGGACAGTTGATTCTCACCGGCACGTAGATCGTCCCCACTCCGCGGCTGACGAAGAGCGTGGTGCGATTGCGCCGGCCGATGCCCGCGACGACGGGAAACTTCTGCGCGGCGATCGCGCCGACCAGCGGCAGCACGATCTGGCCGCCATGCGTGTGGCCTGAGAGCACGAGCGGGACGTTGAGGGCGGCCGCTTCGGTGAGACGGCGCGGATCGTGCGCGAGCAGGATCGTCATGGGCGCCGCGTGGCGCATCAGCGCGGCGATGTCGGCCTGCCGTTTCGTCCAGAACCGGATGCCGACGAGATCGACCGTCTCGTTCCTGATTGTCAATCGCGTGCGCGCGTCCTTCAGCACCTGGACGCCGTTCCTGCCCAGCGCCGCCGGCATGTCGCGCTCGTCGTCGTGGTTGCCGAGGATGCCGAACACGCCGTAGGGCGCAGCGAGCGGATCGAGCGCCGCGGCCGCCGGGCGGACGTACTTGCGGTCGCCCCACGTCACGTAGTCACCGCCCAGGACGATGAGCTCCGGCTTCTCGTGCATCAGCATGTCGACCGCGTGCGCCACGTCGTCGTGCGAGACGAAGAGGCTGCGGTGAATGTCGGTGAGGAGGCCGACGCGCAGTCCGGCGAGCGCGGGCGGCAGTCCGGCGACCGGGACGGTCGCGCGCGTCACTTCCAGATCGTGGCGCTCGTAGGCGTAGCCGTACGCGCCGGCGCCGGCGACCGTGCCGGCGGCCGCGACGAGCGCACCCTTGAGGACCGCGCGGCGGGTGATCGCCATAGGCTGCTATAGTAAAACGAACACCGTGCTGAATCTCTACGACGAGTTTTTGTGGCGCGGCATGGTTGCCGATGCCACTGATGGGTTGGCCGACGCGTTCGCGAAGGAGCGCGTCACGGCGTACATCGGGTTCGATCCGACCGCGTCGAGCCTGCACGTCGGCTCGCTGCTGACCGTGATGGGACTCGCACGTCTGCAGCGGTTCGGCCACGCGCCAATCGCGATTGTCGGCGGCGGGACCGGGATGATCGGCGACCCGAGCGGCAAGTCGCAGGAGCGCGTGCTGCTCTCGGCCGACCAGATCGACGTGAACGTCGCCGGTATCCGCAAACAGCTCGAGCGGTTTCTCGATTTCGACGCGCCGGGCACGGCCGCGCGCATCGTGAACAACGCCGACTGGTTGGGCACGATCGATCTGGTGTCGTTCCTGCGCGACGCCGGCAAACACTTCACCGTGAATTACATGCTCCAGAAGGAGTCGGTGAGCCGCCGGCTCGAAAGCGCAGAGGGCATCTCGTTCACGGAGTTCAGCTACCTGGTGCTGCAGGCGTACGACTTCCTCCAGCTGTTCGATCGCTGCGGCTGCACCCTGCAGATGGGCGGCACCGATCAGTGGGGAAACATCACGGCCGGCATCGATCTCATTCGAAAAGTGCGCGCCAGCAAGGCTCACGGTCTGGTGTGGCCGCTGATGAAGACCGCGTCCGGCGCCAAATTCGGAAAGACCGAAGCCGGGGCGATCTGGCTGGATCCCCAACGCACGTCGCCCTTCAGGTTCTACCAGTTCTGGCTCAACACCGACGATCACGACGTGATCAGCTACCTGAAGTACTTCACGTTTCTCGAGCGTGCCGCGATCGGCGAGCTCGAAGCGGCGGCCACGAGCGCGCCGGAGAAACGCGAAGCGCAGCGGGTTCTCGCGCATGAGGTGACGGCGCTCGTACACGGGCCCGATCAGGTGACGCGCGCCGAACAGGCCTCCGGCCTGCTGTTCGCCGAAGACATTGCCACACTGAGCGTCGATGACGTGCTGGCGGTGTTCGAGGACGTCCCGTCAACCGAACTGCCCGGCGATGCCTTCGACGGCGAAGGGCTCGCGATTGTGGACCTCGTCGCGCGGCTCCAGCTGGCATCGTCCAAGAGCGACGCCCGGCGGCTGGTGCAGTCCGGCGGCGTCTACGTCAACAATCGCCGCATTGCGGACGCGCAGGCGCGAGTGACGCGCGACCATGCGATCGGCGGCCGGCTGCTCGTGGTGCGGCGAGGACCGAAGCAGAATCATCTCGTCCGGATGACGTGAGCATGATTGCGCTCCCGCCCATTCCTGTGGGCGTTTGGCGACTTGACGTACTCGAGTGCGTACGAGATACTGTCTGAACGTTCGCCGGTCGGAAATCTGCCAGGGTTTAATCAGCAGTTCCTAGCTCGGGCGTCTCATCCAACTCAACCGCACGCGTCTTTTTCGAGCGGTCGCATTTTAGGGTTGACAGGGATGGGTATCGATACTAACCTCAGAAGGTTCCCCTAAACGCGCCGCAGCCGACAGGCGGCGAGGCCTTCCAGGCAGGACCTGGGCGGTGGGATCGAGCAGAGTCGCAGAAATGCGATGTCGGGCAGGGCGCCCTTGGCGCGCTGTCGTCGGTTCTTTGAAAACTAGATAAGCGTGCAAGTACACACAGCCCGTCAATCTTTCCCGGACGCAGCGCGGCTCGGTCGCGAGCGAAGCGAGCGAAAAGGAGAGAAGGACAATGAGAGTCAGCGGGTGGCATCGCATCAATCGGTCGACCGGAGTTGTCAGTCCGTGCGAAGGCGACTGGCGATGAACCACTTTCAATAAGAACGGATTGAACAACGCAAGAGCCAATAAATCGGCCTCGCGTTAAACAGTTGTCTTCCGGCTTCGGCCGGGAGCGACGAATTTAACATGAGAGTTTGATCCTGGCTCAGAATCAACGCTGGCGGCGTGCCTAACACATGCAAGTCGAACGCGAAAGCCCCGCAAGGGGTTAGTAGAGTGGCAAACGGGTAAGTAACACGTGGGTGACCTGCCTCAGAGTGGGGGATAACGACCCGAAAGGGTCGCTAATACCGCATAACATCCTGCGCTTGGATGCGTGGAGATCAAA
>JAYVYV010000020.1:0-5591 GCA_043783985.1 Acidobacteriota bacterium
GGGAACAGCCGCTTGATCTGGTCGTTGAGCCGCGCGAGATCGCGCTGCACAACGATCTCGTAGCGGTGCAAGCCGCCGGAGCGCTCCCACACGTACATCGAGATGGTGCCGGGCATCTTGCCGTTGACCAGCAGCTGGTTGGCCGAGGTGACGACCGCGTCGGCAATGTCCGCGCTGGTCAGCGAGACGCGCGCGATTGCGCTGCCGACGTCGACGATCGTCGAGCGTCCGACGAGCAGCGTCAACGACGACGCGTCGTCGGCGTGGAGCAGGCGCGGCGCGGCTACCGCGATCAGCAGGATTAGGATGAATTTACGCATGCTCACTGCTCCTGGCGCACGACTTCGTGCGCGCGCTTGTCACCGCGGATGATCTCGACGGTCGGCAGTTCCGGCGCGGCGGCGACGGCGGCGACCGCTTTCGAGGGTGAAATCGACGCCGTGCGGGTGCGGGCGACGGCGGAGCGCGTCGGCGCGCCGAAGCCGAACAGCGCCGCCGGCCGGATGCCGTGGGTCGCCGGCATCGCCTTGTCCAACGGGTTGCGCAGCGCGAGCTGAATCTTGCCTTCGGTGCTGGCCAGCGTCAGCCGCTCGGCCTCTTCCGGATCGACCAGCAGCGTGACGACGCTGACCGGCATCGGCTTGTTGCGGTCGGTGTCGCGCTCGATCTTGGTGCCCGCCGCGAGCACCTGCACGTTGGTCAGGATCACCTTCGAGGTCATGTCCCCCGCCTGGCCGGTCGGGCTGACGGTCGCGACGACGTCGACGCGCGTGCCGGGCAGGACGTAGCCGGCGACGCCGATCACTTCGTTGACGCGGACCGACACCGCCCGCAGCCCGGGAGGAATCGCCGGGGGCAAGCCGGCGCCGGCTTCCTTCGACGACAGCTTCATCGGCAGAATCGGCTCGTTCTGAATCAGCGGCAGGACGATGCCGCGGCCGATGACGTCCTTCGGATCGGCAATCGCATTGGCCGGCACGGCGTTGGCCGGCCAGTCGATGATCCGGATGTCCTCGCGGGTCAGCTCCGCGCCGATGTCGAGATCGGCGGCGGCGACGACAACCGGCCGAGTCGGGATCGACACGACCTTGCCCGGCTGGTGCTGGACGTAGTTATAGGTGCCGAAGGCGAGCGCGCCGCCGGCCGTGACCGCGAGCACGAACACCATGAACACTCGCATGCGAGCCATAAGTCAGGTTCCCCTCGTTACTGCGATTCGTTGCGCATCTTGGCGGACGCGGTCATCGAGATGGCCGAGCCGACCGTCGATCCCGACACCAGCAGGTTGGCGACCGGCTGGAGGACGATGAACTGAAATGGATAGGTGATCGTGACGAGCGACGCCGAGGCGGTAGCGCCGCCGCCGATCGAGACGGTCGCCGTCGGATTGACCACAATGGTCGCGCTCGCGGCGGCATCGAGCTGGCCGTCCGTCAGGTAGTTCCTCACCCGCGTGTCGACGCCGGTGACGGGGCCGGGCATCACCGCGATCCGCGCGCCCTCGCGCGCCGCGTTGGTCAGCACCTGCCAGGTCTGGAAGGCGCGGCCGAATTCGAAGATCCCGACCGACACGATCAGCAACAGCGGCAGCGTCAGCGCGGTTTCGAGCAAGGCCTGGCCCTGCTCGCCGATCAGCAGTGCGCGAATTCGCGTCATCACTTCTCCTTCACAGTCCGAGCGCCGCCAGCGTGACGCCGACGGCGATGGCCGGGGCGTAGGCAAACCGGTTGTGCTCGACGGGGCTCTCGATCGCCGCCGCGCTGCCGGGCGTGGCGACGGCGAGGCGCGCCGTGCCGCCAAGGGTGCGACCCAGCCGGTGCCGCTGGACCGCGATGCCGAGCGCCAGCGCGCCGCCGGCGATCGCGGTGTAGAAGAACGCCGCGACGATGTGGCCGGGACCGATCAACGCGCCGATCGCGGCGAACAGCTTGACGTCGCCGGCGCCGGTGCCACCGATCAGGTGACCCGGCAGCATCAGCGCCAGGCCGAGTCCCAACCCGGCGAGCGAGGCGCCGAGCGACAGGCCGCTGACGCCGGTGACCGCGAGCGCGACGCCGCTTGCGGCGAGCAGCGCGGTCAGCGCGTTCGGCACGCGGCGCGTCCGCAGATCGATGGTGGCGGCGATGCCGGCGCCGCCCGCCACCGTCGCGAGCACGATCAGGTCAGATGGCCTGAGCAATGTCTTTCCAGAATGCCGTGTTGAGCGTGGTGCCGAACGCGGTGACCCCGGCCACCGCGACGACCGCGATCAGCGCGGCGAGCAGTCCGTATTCGAGAAGATCCTGGCCGTCAGTGCGGTGGGCCAGGCGTGTCAGCGTCGTGATCAGCTGCGCCATGAGCGTGCCTTTCGAATCCTTTCGAATCCCGGGGAGCGAGCCGTCTCCCTCCCCGGGGTTCAGGGATGTCCGTGTTCGATCGCCGAGTGCTAGGTCCCCGCCGGAATCGCCGACGCGACGTTGCCGAAGATCGTGTTGACCTTGATACCGGCCGCGGTGACGCCGACGATGGCGACGAGCGCGATCAGCGCGATGAGCAGCGCGTACTCGAGCAGGTCCTGGCCGCTTTCCGCGTGTGCGAACTTCCTGAGACGTGCGATGAATTCCATGTCCGTTCCTCCCGCGCGTTGACTGACGCGCACAGCCGAGTGCGAAATTCGGTCGCGATGGAGCCGGCGACCGCGTGACAGACGGTGAAATCGCAACGCTTGTGCCACGCGTGTTCGCGGCAGCGCGCCAATCGCACGCAACTCACAGAGCGCGGTGGTGGTTAGCGGCGATCGCGACGATCGCGTTGCACCGAACTTGCGGGGTCCGATCCAAATTCTGGTCACGCACATTCGTAACAGGACCACGGATTCCGTGGGAAGCACCGCGCGGCGCGATGCGACACTGGCGACAACCGCCGGAATAGGCGTGATTACCTGGGCAGTCCGGTACGGAACGGCATTTGCGATAGGCGCGTCCATGAGGCGTGGCTACCGCGAAGTGCTGATGTCGGCAGCCACCGTCGCGATCCTGCTGCTCGTGCTGATCGCCTTCGATGATCGCGTGCGCGAGCACATCGGCCGACCGGCCGTCGCGCATCGATCGACGGAACTGGCGAGTAGCGGACGCGAGCTGCGCGATCTCACCAGCGTGATCGCCAGCGCCGCGAGGCATCAGACGATCGATCACGCGCCGCTGCTGCTGTTCACGCTCGCGGGGGCGGTCCTGGTGTTTTTCATGGTGCGAACGTAATGCCGATTGTCCTTGCCATCGAACCGGACCGGAGCCAGGCGGCTCATCTCCAGGCCATCGTCCGCCACCAGGTGGGCGCGGAGCTGGTGCTGGCGCATACCACCGAGGGCGCGCTCGATGCGATCGGGGATCGCGTGCCCGATCTCGTGCTCGTGCCGGCGCTGCTCTCGCCGCAAGACGACGCCGCACTCGCCGCGGCGCTGCGGGTGATCGCCGCTGCCGCGCACGTGCGCACGCTGACCATCCCGGTGCTCGCCAACGGCGTCAAGCGCGAAGCGCCCGGCGGGATGCTCGCGAAGTGGCGTAAGAGCCGCGCCGCCTCGCCCGAGCCCGACGGCTGTGAGCCGTCCGTGTTCGCGGAACAGATTTCGGCCTACCTGAAGGAAGCCGCCGAGGAGCGAGCCGAGCTCGAACTGCACATCCTCGAAGACGAACCCGCCCCGGTCGACGAGGCCAGACCTCCGACTCCGATCTCTGACTCCGACCTCGGACTCCGACTTTTTGCTTCGACCCTGGACTCCGACCGCGTGACCCCGACCTTTGCCTTCGACACGGCGACTCCGACCTCCGACTCCAACCTTGGATGGGTGGAACTTACCCAGGATGACGCGGCCGAGGAGCCGTCGATCGACCTCTCGGACGAAGTGGCGGATCTGGCCGCGGACGGAGAGCTGTTCGACGGCGAGCCCGTCAGTGTCTACACGATCGGCGCAGACGTCGACGAGCCGGCGCTCGACGCGCTCGATCTGCTCCCGTCGATCCTCGAACCCCCGGCGATCGCTGAGCCGGCCGTCGCCGAGGCGGCCGAGGCTTTCACACCAGTCGAAGATACCCGCGTCACCCCCGAGGCGACCCTGTTCGTTGAGCCGCCGGAGCCGCCCCGGGCCGACATCCAGCCGTGGGTGCCGATGTATCTCTCACCGGGACGGCTCTGGCCGACTCTCGAAGGCGTGCCGGCGGAGACGCCGCTGCCGCGGTCGGAACAGCCGGACTGGATCGAGCTCGTCGCGTCGCTGCGCCAGGATCTCGAGCGGCGCCGGACGGAGCCGGCCGCCGATCCGATCGCGGCGCGGCCGTCGGATGGCGGCAACGCCGACGACCATCACCTGGTCAAGAAAACGCGCGCCGCCGCGAAGACGGCGAAACCGGTGCAGGACGAGTGGGGATTCTTCGATCCGGAACAGTGCGGCTTCTCGACGCTGCTCGCGAAGCTCGAAGAGATTACGGAAGACGGTACGCTCGGACGATAGCGACCATCGGCAGCGCGACGAAGACCACGGGGCCGACCGACTGGATCCACCAGCGCAGGTTGATCGCGGGCGGCCGGTGCGTGAAGAGCGGAATCAGCGCGCACGACATCACGGTCCAGATCATCGGACCGGAGCTCGCCGCGATCGCGATCATGCCGAACGGCGACGCCAGTACGCCGCGGATCCACGACGAGGACTCGACCAGCAGGACGAACACCGCGGAACACCCGAACGCGACGCCGGCGAGCCGCCATCGCTTGAACGCGGACATCTAATGCACGCCCCGCGACATCTGCAGCGTCGCGGGATCGGCGCCGAGGCGGCGGATCGCCGCTTCCCACAGCCGATCGGCCGGCGTCGTGAAAATGAGATCGCGATCGATGTCGCTCATCAGCCACGACGACTCGGCGAGCTCCGCCTCGAGTTGGCCAGGGCCCCATCCCGAGTAGCCGACGATGAGCCGCGTGAGCGGCGGCGGGTCGGGATCGAGCAGCCGGCGCAGCAGGTCGGGCGAGGTCGAGAGATACAGCCCGTCGGCGATCTTCATGCCGCGCAGCTCTTCGGTTTCGTTCGGCTCTTCGCCGACCAGCACCCAGCTGCGGTGCGGCTCGACCGGTCCGCCTACCCACACCTGCAGTTCGCGATCGGTGGACACCGGCGGATCCAGATTCACCGTCACGCGCCCCGTCGTGACCAGCGGCCGGTTGACGACCAGGCCGAATGCGCCCTCTTCGCTGTGTTTGCAGAGCAGCACGACGGTGCGGCTGAAGTTGGGATCCATGAGCTGGGGCATGGAGAGGAGGAACGACGGCGCCAGCGACGCGGCAGAACCCATCACTCAGATGATAACGCCGCGGCATTCTCTCGCGCGACCGCAACATTGCGGCGCACACCCTCGACCCCCGTCCGCTGCATCGGGCTGCGGCGCAGCGCCTGCCGCATCTCCTGGTCGGACCGCTGCGCCAGCGTCAGTAGGTCGACGCGATCCCAGGTCGCGCGCGGCTGCCAGGCCGGGTCGGCGGATCGCGGCGCGGCGGCGTTCCAGGGACAGACCTCCTGGCAGACGTCGCAGCCGTAGACGTGCGATCCGAGGCCGGCGCGAAGC
>JAYVYV010000021.1:0-15924 GCA_043783985.1 Acidobacteriota bacterium
GGTGACGACTGAAACCTCCCTTGAAGACTGCTGCCACACCATGGAAGAGAACCAAATACGACGGGTGCCGGTCGTCGATGAGACCGGGGGCTGCTGCGGGATCGTCTCCCAGGCGGACATCGCGCGCGTGGGGTCTGAGAAAATAGCCGGTAAGGTGCTGAAGGAAGTGTCGCGCCCGACGTCTGTACCCTCCCGGGTCGGAGGAGCGTAATTCACTCCGGAGGCCAAGAAGTCGCCGTAAGTCGCCGTAGGTCACCGCTTCTCAGCGAAGATGCCCCAAGCAAGCAGCGCACCTAGACCGACGGTCAGCACAGCAGGAATCCCCATCCAGCCGAGCCCGGCCATCCAAGCGGTCCCCATCATGCCTCCACCCATCACGCCTCCAGCCATTCTTCCCCCCGTCATCGCTCCGCCGCCGAAGAGCACGAACAGTGCGATGACGACAGCAAGTGCGACGACGAGGGCTCCGTTGGTGTTTCTGCTCATGAGACTCTCCCTTCGGCTTGATCTACCGCGCGTCCATCTCCCCGTCCCGGTCTGGCGCATCAGGCTCAGTGCTTCATGTCGTCCATCTGTTCATCATGGGGCAAGCGGCCATCGACTCTCACGGAGTCGGCGATCGCCGATGTAGAACGTGGTCGATCGAATATCCGCCCCCCATTCGCAGCACAAACGGATCGCTTACGTTGGAGAGTCCAAGTGTCGGCTCGACGTGAACGGTCCAATGCTTCGATACGGAATAGCTGAAGACAGCACCCACATATTGCTGCTGGCGTTGCCAGTCGAAGCCGAACTGATCCGTGTTGCCGAGCGCCCCTATCATTTCGAGCCCATAGCCCAGCCGCTGAAACGAGAACACCGGAGGCACTTTCCTTTTCGGCGTGCCCGCCATTCCGGCCATGTCTTTGTCTGTATCCATGGCCTTATATGCAGGCTGTCGAAACATTCCCCAGGCATAGCCGAAGTCGTTCTCGCCACTTTCCAGCCCCGTCTCGCTGATGAAGTTGAATGTCAGGTTAACTCGTTCCCAATCGTGATACATGATTGCTCGCTGCTCGAACGTGCGGACGGGCGTGCGCCGCGCCGATGCCAGCGGCTCATTCAAATCTTCGCCGCCAAATCCGGCGACCTCCATTTTGTACAACGCCGCCCCATTAAGGCCTTCGTACTCGCCGTACAGGGTGAAGTTCAGCAGGTGGTCGTGTGGGAAAACGCGAAAGTAACTACTGATCCGCAGCCCGCCGTAGGTGGCCGGCAAACCGAAGATGTTCTGCCCCTCCGCCATGAACCCCACCGTCCAGCGGGGGGTGAGGCCGTACTGCACCATGCCCATGCTGGTGAAGAAATCGTTGGTGGATCGCGCGGACTGGAAGTCCGACAGCAGCATAACCATCATCGTGTCCTGCGGAACAGGATGATTCAAAGCAGTGAAATACGGGTTCATATCCATCGTGGACATGTCGGGTTGCATAGGCATCTGTGCGCCATGCTGAGGCTCGGTTTGTGCCAGCGCGCCCATTGGGCTGAACAGCATTAGCGCGATGACCGCAAGACTCGTTGTGTCCTTCATGAACCGATCGAAGTGAAGCGGGCGTCCGCTCGCGCTTGAGCTCACTTGGAGGTGCCGCCACCGAGCGGCGGCTCTGAGCGGACACGACGGCCGAAGACCGACATTGCCGCAGGAATCGTGGTCGCTGCTCCAATAGCGACCAGCGTCAGGCCGACAGCTCGTCGTCGAGACTCAGGAATGCGGTCCGCCAAGAGCAGTCCAAGCCCAAAGGCCAGAGCCGCACGCGTGCCGATGACAAACCCGAGCAGTGGCGGACTCAAGACAAGTTTCATATCGGCCTCCGGAGTCGTTTGTACGCAACGAACATGCTGGCTGCCTGCTCGTCAACCGTCACCTCGTCGATAATTGATGCCGGCACCCCGTACCATCTGACGATAGTCGTTCAGGGCGCACACGGCCCGAAGCAATCGCACCCATCGCCAACTCAGGATGTCCCGGCGCCTAGCTTGCGCACGAGAAACACATCCAGAGGCGCTAAGAAGCGCACGGGCGACTTCGTACGCCACGGGCACGCCGCCACGTGGCAGTGCCAGTATTACGACATCGTGACGGTCCTTGTAGCCATGCAGACGAAACCGCGAGTTCGGTGCCGGCTTCCCGCCGATCTGCGAACGGCTCACAGGTATTGAGGTTCGGTTTCATCAAGTGCCTCCACGCAGGCCAGGGATGGCATCGTGTTCCTGGATACCTGTGGTCGACACTTGTTGTGTCATCTGGTCTAGCAAACGCTTGGCCAGCGTGCGAGCGGTCAGGCGCCATGCTTCGAGCGAGGACGGCGAAGTCGTCACCACACATGGATCCAGGCCGACTGGCAGGGCTAGCTCTACAGAGCTCGCGCGGCGCTGATCCTGCACGCATCACGTCGATGACGCCGGTTTCACAGCCCCCTGAGCCGAAACCGATATCAGCGCTGACGCCAGTTCCGAGCCGTCTGCGGACCCCCCGCCGACGGATCCTTTTCCGCCGCCCGAGCCGTCGGGTCGATACGAGGCGATACGGTGAACTGGCCAACGACGAACGGTCAGCACGATCCGGATCCCGAAGCTTCGAGCTGCAGAAGTACCTTCGCTGGGCTGGCAGCATACTCGCCTGAAAAGAGGTCGAAGGATGGCAACACGAACCTACGCCAGCGGCAACCGAACGTTCGAAATCACGCTGTCGGGAACTCCCGCAGGAATTCCCGCAGGAACTCCTGCAGGAAGCGCCTCATCGTGGACCGTCGAGCACGTATATGACAAGAGCCTCAATGCCGAGATTCAGGTGCCCGGGATGAAAAGCATAGCGGCATCGACCGAAGACGTCGCGTTTGCACGTAGCTGCGATCATATCGACACGTGGTTGCGGTCCAGGACCTGACGACCTTGCCTTCGACATTGTTTCCACACCCGTTCGACTCGCGCTCTTCTTTCGTCCGACGCATCGCTCCCGGCAGGTAGAACTGCCCTTACGAGGTGCTATGAACCACAACGTAGGTATTTGGATCGACCACAAGAAGGCGGTCATCGTGTTCGCCTCAGCGGATCGCGTCACCGCCAAGACCCTGGAATCTGATATCGGACCGCACGCCCGTTATTCAAGTCGGGCAGGGTACCCGACGCCAGACGGCCCGCACGCCGGCGGAGGCGAGAAGAAATACGAGGAACGCTACGGCCAGCATCTTGACCGGTACTACGACGAGGTCATCAGTCAGCTGGGTCAACCCGAGGCTCTTCTGATCTTCGGGCCGGGTGAGGCCAAGCTGCAACTCAAGGAGCGTCTCAGCCGCTCAAAAACGCTGTCTGAGCGTATTGTCGGAATCGAAACCACGGACAGCCTGACCGATCCGCAGATCGTCGCGAAGGTGAAAGAGCACTACGGGATCGATCGCTGAGACGAGTGGCCGGCCTCCCGATTGCACGGTCACTCTTGACCCGTTGCAAACGAAGAGGCGAATGTTTCGTACAAACTCGCCGTTGACGATCCTGGACGCCCAGGCTGAGGCGCTGGCTGCGCACCTTCCGGCGGTATTGGCTGGTGAAGTAGAGGCGCGTCGTGGACGATCTGCAGGCCAGGCTGAAGCGCATAGGTCGCACGCTTGTGCAGGTGCGCGACACAGATGGCGCCCCACGATGCAGCTCAAGGGCCCGATCGACCTACAGCACGTCACGCTATTCGTCACGGTGGCGGAAGCCGAATGCCGGGACCTTCACCGTCGGTTCCCCGTGCACCGCCAGTGCCTGCTCGAGCTCTGCGCGTGCGTCGGCGGAGTGCGCGGGGTGACGGGGTCGAATTTCGCCGGCATCGTGTTGCCGTCGAAATAGTGCCACTCGGCGACCTACATGGTACGCACCGTACGTTCCGGTATCTCGAACCGGTTATGAAATCAGAGCACCTGCACGCATTTCCCGTTCCGACCTTCTCCAGCCGCACGGCTCCGCTGGCGTCGACGCCGCTCGACCGGTGGGCGCTCGCGCGGATCCGTCACAGGGTCGCAGACGCGCGCGTGCGCTTCCTGTTGTGGGACGGATTCGAATCGCCGTCCACCACAGCCGGCGCGCCGGTCGGGACGATCGTCTTCAAGAACCGCCGCGCGCTGCTCAGTTGGCTACGGGATCCCGATCTGAATCTCGGCGAAACGTACATGTTCGGTGCCGTGGATCTTCGCGGAGACCTGGTCGCGATGCTCAGTGAGATCTACCGAGCGCTGGGTCCTTCGACGCCGCGGCCCTGGTGGCGCTGGCAGCGATCGAACGACGTGCGCGCCGCCAAAGACAACGTCCATCGTCATTACGACCTCGGGAACGAGTTCTACGGCCTGTGGCTGGACCGCGAGATGGCCTACACCTGCGCGTATTTTCCGACGCCGGCCGCCACGCTCGAGGCGGCGCAGATCGCGAAGATGGATCGGGTGTGCCGGAAGCTCGCGCTGAAGCCGGGCGAACACGTGATCGAAGCGGGATGCGGCTGGGGAGGCCTGGCGCTGTTCATGGCCCGGCACTACGGCGTGACCGTTCGCGCGGTGAATGTGTCGGGCGAGCAGATCGCCTACGCGCGGGAGCGGGCGCGCGCGGAAGGGCTCGCCGATCGCGTCGAGTTCGTCGAAGATGACTATCGCAACGTGTGCGGCCGGTGCGACGCGTTCGTGTCGGTCGGCATGCTCGAGCACGTAGGCGCGGCGGACTACTCGGCGCTGGGGGCGGTCATCGATCGTTCGCTCACCGATCGCGGCCGTGGGCTGCTGCACTTCATTGGCCGGAACCAGCCGAACCTGCTGAACCCGTGGATCCGCAAGCGGATTTTTCCGGGGGCGTACCCGCCGACGCTGTCCGAGGTCTGTGATCAGGTGCTTGCGCCCTGGGATTTGTCCGTGATCGACGTGGAAAACCTTCGGCTCCTCTATGCCGCGACGCTGGAGCACTGGCGCCGCCGGTTCGACAGGGCGGCCGGCGATGTCGCGGCGATGTTCGACGAGACGTTCGTGCGGGCGTGGCGGCTCTATCTCGCGGGATCGCAGGCGGCGTTCATCACCGGCTCGATGCAGCTTTTCCAGGTGGTGTTCGCGCGCGGGTCCAGCAACGCGATGCCGTGGACGCGAAGCGGCTGAACCAGCCGGAGTGAACGGGCCATGGAGACATGCGACGCGCTGATCGTCGGCGGCGGGCCAGCGGGCTCGACGTGCGCGTGGCAGCTGCGTCAGGCGGGGCTTGACGTGATGGTCGCCGATGCGGCGACGTTTCCGCGCGACAAGGTGTGCGCCGGATGGATCACACCCCAGGTGGTGACCGCGCTGCGCCTCGATACGCAGGCGTATGCGCGGGGGCGCACCTTTCAGCCCATCACCGGATTCCGGGTCGGGCTCATTGGCGGCCATCGCGAGACCACCGTGGCGTACGACCGTCCCGCCAGCTTCGGCATCCGCCGCTGCGAGTTCGATCACTATCTACTGCAGCGCGCGGACGCGCGCCTCGCGCTCGGTGCGCCGATCACCAGCATTCGCAGGGACCGCGGGCAGTGGATCGTCAACGAGGCGATCCGCGCGCCGATGCTGATCGGCGCCGGCGGCTCCGGCTGCCCGGTGGCGCGGCTGCTCAACGGCGTGAGGCACGGCGGGCCGGTCGTGGTCGGGCGGGAGGCGGAGCCGCGCCTCGACGCCGCTGACCGCGAATCTGTGGCGATCGAACAGGCGGTGCCGGAGCTGTTCTTCTGCCGCGATCTCCAGGGCTACGGCTGGTGCGTGCGCAAGGGGGAGTACCTCAACGTCGGCCTCGGCCGTCTCGATCCGCGATCGCTGCCGGCGGCGACGGCCCGGTTCGTCGCGTTCCTCGAAGCGAGACAGAAGATTCCGCCGCGCGTTTCGTGGCGGTGGCGCGGCCATTCGTACGCGGTGAACGCGGCGCCGCGCCGGCGGATCGTCGATGCCGGCGTGCTGCTGGTCGGCGACGCCGCCGGGGTCGCGGATCCGCAGAGCGGAGAAGGCATCCGCCAGGCGGTCGAATCGGGTCTGCTCGCCGCGCAGACGATTATCGAGGCGCACGGGCACTTGTCGCGGGACCGGCTGGAGCCGTACGCGGCACGCCTGGAGGCGCGGTTTGCGGGATCTCGGCTCTCTGGCGCGCTCGCGTGGATCGTGTCCGACCGCGTCAAGACCATCGTGGCCGGACGTCTGCTCGAGGTGCCGACCGTCGTGAAACGCGTCGTGCTCGATCAGTGGTTCCTGCACCGGTGACCAACTGGCGCTCGGAAGGTGATGGACGGGAGCGGGAAGAACTGCGCGTCGTGATTCGCGAAGCGTTCGACGTCGTGCGGCGGCGGCTCCAGAATCACGGAGACAAGGCAGCGGCAGGCCGTCGCGCAAGCAGCGAACCTGTAGCACGGCAGCCGCTGATCTGAATGTATAGGGAAAGTGTTCGATTATGACGCCGGGTTGACGCATTTCCGGCAACCCGCGGCCGTACCGGGCGATCGGCTGGGCACGCGAGTTGCGACAGCCACATCTGCTCGCCGCATTTCCAGCGTTATGTGAGGAGGTCGTCATGGCCGTCGTCCCAACTGTGCAGGAGTTCCTTCGCCGGGCCAACGTCCCGTATTCCGTGTTGCCGCACATCCGCGCGTACACCGCGCAGGAAGAGGCGGCAATCACGCACGTGCCCGGACGCGACTGGGCCAAGGCCGTGGTCTGTTTCGTGGACGGCGAGCCGATTCAGGCCGTGGTGCCCGCCGACCTCGAAGTCGATCTCGATCGGCTGGCCGTCGTGGCGAGCGCGGAGTCCATCCGCCTCGCCGACGAAGGCGAGCTGCGATGGCTGTATCCCGACTGCGAGCGCGGGGCCATGCCGCCGCTCGGTCCGCTGTACCGGCAGATGGTGTACGTGGACGATGCGCTTGCCGCCGAGGATGAAATCGTGTTCAACGCGGGCACACACGGCGACGCGGTGAGGATACGCTACCAAGACTTCGCCGCGATCGCGCACCCGATCGTCGGCCGATTCGCCAGGCGCTTTCGCGAAAAGGAAAACGCGTGATGGCGGACACCTCACGATGGGAATCATTCAAGGCAGACGGCGAACAGATCGTTGCGAAGCTCAGGCGGCTGATTCACGAGAGCAACGTCCGGCGCGTCGTCGTCGAGCATGACGGGCACACGGTGGCCGAGTTCCCGTTGACGGCCGGCGTCGTCGGCATCCTGTTGGCGCCGGTGCTCGCGGCGATCGGCGTGCTCGTCGCGATGATGAAGGACTGCACGATCCATGTGGAGCGCGTCGACGCGGCGCCAGCGCACCCGAAAGAGACGGTTCACGCCGCGTGAGACCGAGCGCCGGGCACGCTCCTTGCGCCAGTCATCAACAGATTCGCGAATGTGCCGGGTTTCCGGCAGGAGGGCGCGATGAGAGTTCACGCAATCGCACGTGCCGCGGCCCGAGCGCTCCTGACGCGATGTAGGCCTTCAATCTACGAATCGATCGCCCTCTCACGCGGCCTGGAGGGATCCAGTGTGATTTCACTTCCGAGGCCGTTTCAACTCGTCGCGCGAGTGGCGTTTGTCGCCGTGGGTGTGCTGGCGACGGCATCGACCGCTCAGGCGGTACCCTCGTTCGCGCGGAAATACCAAACCAGTTGTCAGACGTGCCATGTCGTGTTTCCGAAGCTGAACGCGTTCGGCGAGGCGTTCCGCTTGCGCGGGTACCGCATGCCCGGGGAGACCGAGGAGATGATCAAGCAGCCGGGGGTCAGCCTCGGTGCGCCCGCGTACAAAAGGTTGTGGCCGCAGGCCGTGTGGCCCGGCGAGATCTCGAACGCCGTGCCGCTGGCGGTCAACGTCAAGATGGCCTATCTGAACACGTCGTCGGTCAACGACGACGAGTCCGTCAGCCGAGTCAGGAACGACCTCCAGTTTCCGCAGGAGGTCAACATCTTCGGCGCCGGCACGCTCGGCGAACACGTGTCGTACTTCAGCGAGGTGACGTTTGGCGAGAACCCCGACGGGTCTGCCACCGTCGAGCTCGAGCACGCGCGCCTTCAATTCGACTCGCCGTTCGGACCAGAGGACCTCTTCCACTTTCGCCTCGGGAAGTTCGCGCCGAACATCTTCGATGGTTTCCAGGAAATGTGGATCTCCACCAATGCCGGCATTGAATCGCTGTTCGACTACAACCCGATCGGCGTTAACGGCGGGACCGGTCTGGGGGCGGACGCACTGTCGCCGAATCCGATCTCGCTGCCGGCGCGTATCCGCGGCATCGAGGGCTACGGCATCATCAACCATCGTGCGATGTGGGTAGCGGGGCTCGCCAATGGCGTCATGGCGCCGCCCGGCAATACGACAGGTCGGTTCGACGGCAACAACGCGAAGGACGTCTACGCGCGCTTCGACTACAAAATCGGCGGCATAGGGCTTGACGGCGATACCGGCGGGCAGCCGATCCCGGAAAAGAATTGGCGCGACAACTCGCTCCGCCTGGGCGTCTTTGCCTACCGCGGCGACGCCAGCCGCATCCCGTTCACCATCACGGCGGTTGACGCGGAGGTGGCCATCGAAGACCGTCACTTCCTGCGGACAGGAATCTACGCGAGCTTCTTTCTTGGGGATCTGAATGTATTTGGCGTCTACCTAAGAGGTACCGATGCCCTGACGGTCGCGGACGAGGCGGGCACACTGCTCCACGCCATCGAGCCCGACTACCACGCGTGGTTCACGCAGGCGGATTACATGATCTATCCGTGGCTGCAGGCATCGGGACGGTACGAAACGGTGACGCCGGGCGCCCATGAGGTGCCGAGCATCCGCATCGGGACGTTCGACGTGAGTGCACTCGTGCGGGCGAACGTCAAGTTGATGGTCGAGTACCAGCGCGATCTGCGGCTGACTGACAATCACTCGCTGAAAGCACTGTTCCGGTTTGGGTTCTAACCGGCGCTGTCGATTCAGTGTCCTGTGACTACTCGGGGAGGATTTATGCTTCGTTGGATGGGCGCGTCGGTCGTTCTCGCGGGGCTGATGGCGATCGCGCCGGGTTCCGTCTCTCTGGACGTCGCCGTCTCGGCCGGCGGCGTCATCCAGGGCACGATCAAAGCGACTGGGCTCTCGTCGAATGAGGGTGCGGTGGTTTACATTCAACAGATGCCCGGTGCGTTCTCCGCGCCCGCGAAGCCAGCTGATGTCGACCAGCGGTCCATGCAATTCATCCCGCACGTACTGCCAATCGTGGCTGGTACGACGGTCCGGTTTCTGAATAGTGATCCGACGCCGCACAACGTCTTCTCGCCGGATCATGAGAAGTACAACCTCGGCACGTGGCCGCAAGGGCAGACGAAGGATCATGTGTTCGCCAAGTGCGCCAAGGCGCCGTGCGTGTACGTGCAGCTGTGCCGGGTCCACCCCGAGATGGAAGCGTATGTGGTGGTCCTACAGAATCCGTTCTTTGCCACGACGAGCAAAGACGGACAGTACAAGATTGAGAACGTGCCACCGGGGACTTACTCAGTCGGCGTTTGGCACGCCAAAGGGAAATCTCCGGCGAAGCCAGTGACGGTCGACACCGCCAAACCGGCGGTCGTCGACTTCGTGCTGGCGCACTCGTCATAGATGCGACCATGAGGTCGACGACACACACGGGGCACCGAGGCATGCTGGTGCCCGTCGTGCTGAGCCTCGTCGTCGGCGTTTTCGGTGATCAGAGGCGAGGGGCCGCACAAGCGGGATCCAGTTCGCACTCAGCTGTACGGCCGGTCGCTCCGATCGCCGGACGGGCCGGCGCCGTGGTTGTGACACCGGTCGAAGGCCCGAGCGTGCTGCGCCACCTCGGGCTGACGATTGAGCACACCAGCATGGGCTGGAGCGGGCAGTGGGGGAAGCCACCGTCGAATGTGTCACCCTCCTCGATTCGCCCCGGTCATGCCGGGGACCTCAACACCGGGTTCGTGCTGACGGGTGCGGATCTCTATCGGGTCAGCTGCCGTGCGTGCCACAAGGCGGATGGGTCGGGCGGTCCACCGGAGATCAATTCGATCATTGGTCCTGTGCAATCCGCCTCGGCTCAATGGATGACACAGCGGATGAAGGCCTCGGGCCGGCCGGTCGACGCCACATTCATTCGCGGGCTCACGTCGGGCACTGAAGCCGACTTGCGAAAGCGGCTCAAGGTCGGCGGCCACACGATGCCGTCGTTCGCCCATCTGTCAGACCAAGAAATCCGGGTCCTGCGCCCGTACCTCGACGAGATGGCGGCCGTGCCGGGGGCCGAGCATCGAGCGCGGACCATCGCCGAACCGTCAGTTCGTGTGGGCGAGCTGATCGTCAAAGGCACATGTCATATCTGCCACGATGCCACTGGACCGGACAGCAAACCGACCACCGTCCTGGACGATGTCATTCCGTCGCTCGCGAGCATTCCACACCAGAAAACACAGGGGCAGTTCGTGCAGAAGGTGCTGGTGGGCTCTCCGATCCCTTTGAGCGCGGGAGGGGTCATGTCGAGAGGGCGGATGCCCGTCTTCAACTATTTGACCGAGGGCGAGGCCGCGTCCGCCTATTCGTACTTGATCAGGTATCCGCCGAAATAAGCGACTTCGCCACGTCGGGCACGCCCCTTGCGCTCGTCATCAGCGGACTCGCGAATGTGCCGGGTTTCCGGCAAGGGGGCACGATGAGAGTTCTTGCAATCGCATGTGTCGCGGTCGGGGCGCTCCTGACGCTGTCGTGCAGTTCGGTGCGGCCGGTGGCGATTAATGCCGGCGACCAGTGTTTCCGCTGCCGCCGGCTGATCGTTGAAAGGGCGATGGCCGCCGAGTTGATGGACGGCAACCGCTTCGTGTCGAAGTTTCGCGCGCCCGGTTGCATGGCGAAATATCTTGTCGATCACCCGGGCGAGACCGGGACGACGTTCGTGACCGATTATGCGACCGGAAAATGGCTGCGTTCGGAGCAGGCGCTGTTCGTGCCCATTCTGCTGAATCGCGACACGGGCGAGTGGGACTATCACGCCTTTCTCCACCAGGCTGACGCCGACGCGGCGGCGGCCGGGTCGCACACCGCACCGATCGACTGGAACACCGTGCTGGAGAAAACCCGCTCGTAAATTCGGCGGCCTGGCCGGATGTCCGGCAGGGAGGGTGCCATGAATGCGTGGGGACTGCTGGCGGCCGCGATTGTCGTCGCGTCCGCGATCGGGACGGCGGGTGCGCAGGTGCAGGCGCAGCCGTATTCGGGGAGGGGAGACTACCAGACGTACTGCGCCTCGTGCCACGGCGCCGATGCTCGGGGCGACGGCGTGATCGCGAAGTCGCTGAAGAAACGTCCCGCCGATCTCAGCCAGCTCACCAGACGCAACAGCGGCATCTTTCCGGAAGAGAAGATCGTCAAGACCATCGACGGCCGCATACTGAGCGGCGCCCACAGCGACTCCGACATGCCGGCGTGGGGTGATGTGTTCGCCAAATCGCAGGAAAGCGCGGGCCCCGAAAACGCAGCGGCGAGAATCAATTCGCTCGTGAACTATCTGGAGACGCTGCAGGTCAAAGAGTAGGTGCCACCGCTATCCGGCAAGAAACCGACAGGCTGGGAATGGCGTGGATTCGGACGAGTCCGCATGCGCTCGTCGCGGTTCTGGCCCTGGCCGGCATCCTCGCTCACCTTTCCCTCCGTTATCTGACGGGATCCGGTACGTCCGCCGGGAACCTGCCGCTGCTTGCCGTGCTGCTCATCGGGGGCGCTCCCCTCGTGTTGCGCCTGGTGTGGAAGGGAGCACATGGCGAATTCGGTTCGGACCATCTGGCGGGCATCTCGATTGTGGCATCCGCGCTGCTCAACGAGTACCTCGCGGGCGCGATCGTGGTGCTGATGCTGTCGGGCGGCGAAACGCTGGAGGCCTTGGCCGTGTCCGAGGCAACATCCGTCCTGCGTGCGCTGGCCAAGCGGCTCCCCACCCTCGCGCATCGACGAACGGGAAGCGCCTTGGAAGACGTCCCGGTCGGCGATCTCATCGTGGGCGACGAGGTCTCGATCCTCCCCCATGACTTCTGTCCGGTTGACGGCGAAGTCGTTCAAGGTCATGGCCGCATGGACGAGTCCTATCTCACGGGGGAGCCGTTCAGCATCTCGAAGGGCCCCGGTGCCATGGTGCTGTCCGGTGCCATCAATGGCGAGGCCTCGCTCGGCGTTCGCGCCACCCGAGTGGCGGCTGATTCCCGTTACGCGCGGATCATGCGCGTGATGCAGGAGGCGGAACCGCGACGACCGAATCTCCGGCGGATCGGCGATCAGCTTGGCGCCTGGTACACGCCGCTGGCTCTGGCCGTCGCCGGGCTCGCCTGGTGGGTGTCGGGCAACCCGGTCCGATTTCTCAGCGTCGTGGTGATCGCCACGCCGTGCCCACTGCTGATCGCCATTCCTGTGGCGATCATCGGCGCCATCTCGACGGCCGCACGCCGTGGGATCATCATCAAAGATCCCGCCGCTCTCGAGCAGCTGACGCTCTGCCATACGATGATCCTCGACAAGACCGGGACACTCACATACGGCCGTCCAAGCGTTAGCGAGGAGCTGTATGCACCGCCCTATGCGCGCGAGACGGTCCTTCCGGCGGTCGCGGCCCTCGAGCGGTACAGCCGGCACCCGCTCGCTGGCGCCATCGTGAAAGCCGCCGCGGATGCCGGCTATCCCTTGCCCGACGTCGAGTGGATTCGTGAAGAGGCAGGAATCGGCCTCCGCGGAAAGGTGGGCGATTCGCTCGTACTGGTCACGAGCCGCTCGCATGCGGCCGCGCGGTTCGATCTGCCACCGAGCCAGCCCACCGGTCTGGAGTGCATCGCCATTCTGAATGATCACTACGCGGCCACCTTCCGCTTCCACGATGTGCCGCGTGCCGACAGCCTGGGGTTCGTCGGTCATCTGGGACCGACGCACGGGTTTACGCGGGTGCTTCTCGTCTCGGGCGACCGGGAGGGGGAGGTCAGACGGCTCGCCGATGCGGTCTCGATCGCTCAGATCTACGCCGGCACGTCGCCAGAAGAAAAGGTCGCGATCGTGCGGCGGGAGACGGCGCGCACGAAGACCGTGTTCATCGGCGACGGGATCAACGACGCGCCGGCCTTGATGGCCGCTACCGTGGGGATCGCATTCGGGCAGCACACCGACGTGACCTCCGAAGCGGCACGAGTCGTTATTATCGATTCGTCGTTGTCAAAGGTCGACGAGCTCATTCATCTCAGCCACCGTCTTCGGCGCGTCGCGCTGCAGAGCGCGATTGGTGGCATGCTGCTCAGCGGGGTCGGCATGGTGTTCGCGGCGGTGGGTCTGCTGTCGCCGGTCGCGGGAGCTGTGGCTCAGGAAGCGATCGATCTTCTGGCGGCCCTCAATGCGTTACGGACCGCGCGACAACCCTCCGCGCTGACCGATTTCGATCGGTGAGGTCCGGGCCGGCCGCGGGCTGTACAGTGAAGTGGGCGAACAATGGTTGACGGGAGGGCAGAGATGGCGACGCAGGCATTCAGGCTCAGGCCGACCATGAAACAGGGGACAGCGTCGGGTATTCCCGAAACGTGGACCCACTATCCGTGCGTCGAGGACGCACGCGCCGGCGCAAAGCTGATGTATCAGAACGATCGCGTCTTGCGCGTGATGATGGTGACCGACAGCGTGGGATCGTTCGTAGAATGGGTCGAGCGATGATCGCTGCACCCGTACCGGCGAGCTCCGCACGTTGGGTGTCGTGAACATAAGTGGAGCATCCGCCCATGTACAGACTGCGAGTGTTCGTGACGATTCTCTTGCTGCTCGACTTGCCGACGCTCCAGGCGCACGGGCAGGACGCCGCGGCTCACAAAGCGTGGATGGACGACGCCGGCGATCTGCAGGACGAGCTGCGCGAGCAGCTTCTCGCCGAGTCCGGAGACAAAGCCGCAGTCACTGCGACCAAGCTCGAAGAGATTCTTGCAAAGACCCAGGCGTACTGGGCGGAAAGGCACGCCGACGACATCGTCAATATCGCGCGGGAATCGCGAACGCTTGCGACCGCGCTAGCGACCGCCGCGAAAGCCGGCAATCTCGGTCAAGCCACCGAAGCCTCAGCACAGATGAACACGCGCTGCAGCGCGTGCCACGATCTCCATCCGGAAAAACGCTGAGTATCGCGACGCGGACCGCGGGCGCCGTCAACGGTTCACGACACAGGTTCATGAGGCGACTTACGTGAGGCCTTCGGTCTGACGAAGGCGTGACGCAGGATGCGCACGACGTTGACGGCGTCGAGCAATGTGGCCGCCAGCAGGCACCACGCGCCGGCGCTGACGAACGGCACGGCGTCGAAAGCGAGCCCCCCCGCCAGCGCGGGCACGCCAAACAGCCACAACACGAACACGAGCTCCTGGCCGTGGCGCCAGGGCATCTCGTGGGGCGACGGCACCGGACCCTTGTATCCGCTGTTGGCGTAGGCCCAGTACCACGCGAAGAGCGGCAGCAATCGCCCTTCCATCCCGACGATCATCTGCGCCAGGAACCCGACCAGGCCGAAGACGCCATACGCCATCGCGATGCGCAGCGTTGACGAGGATGGCTCCGCGATCGTGAGCCACACGCCAAGCGCCGATGCAATCGCCAGCGACGCGAACGACGCCCCGGTGTGCAGCACGGCCGGATCGGGTATGCGCAGTCCGGGCGGAGGCGGCCGCCGGCGGCGCAGCATCCAGACGACCTGCGACAGAAACGCGGCCACTCCGCCGACGATGGTCAGCGCACAGATCCACGCGAACCGGCCGCTCCACAACAGGGTGACGAAGAGGCCGGACACGCCCGTCTGAAGCAGGACCGCGCTGATCCACAGACGCGGTCCGCCGGGCATCGTCGCAGGCAGGATCATCGGCAGCAGCCGATACGCGACGCCGATCACCATCATCGTCGCCCATCCGAGGGCGGCGAGGTGCGCGTGCGCGATGACGTTGGCGAGCACGAACCCCGGCAGGAAGTGATAGACCTTGTCGAATCCCATGAGCACGCCCAGGATGGCGGCGCCGAAGACGTTGAGAAAAGCGAGCATGACGTGTGCGGCGATCGCGCGCGGCAACGACGCGTGGCGCAGGCGCCGGGCGACGTGCGCGCCGACGGCGATGATGCCCGCGCCGACCGTGATGGCCGACCAGGCCATGCCGCCGTATTCCTGAAGCCAGAAATGCGCCACCATGCCGACGATGCCGATGAGGACCAGAACAAAGGCGGTGTAGTCGAGCCACGTCGCCGGGATCCACATGCGCAAGGCGATCGGCCCGACCAGGTAGAGCGAGCCGAGGATGGACGCCGTGACCCAACCCAGCGTGATCAGGTGGACGATCCCGAGCATCCGGGCGTGATAAAAGAAACCGGAGACGCCTCGCGGATCCAGCGCGACGGCGCCAAAGGCGAGTACGAGCGCGACGTGTGCCGTACCGAAATAGAGGACCGGGAGCAGGCGGGGCGGCAGCTGGGTGCGTGGCGTCGGTGGAGCGGTCACGTCAGCGAGGGCCGTCTCTCTGCGCCCAGAGGATAGTCGATACCGGAGAGCCGGTTGATCGCGATCGCCTGGAGCGGCAGGATGGCCTCGGCGATCTCGATCACGAGCAGATGGAACGGTCTCGTCACGATCCCGAGCGAGATGATGAGCGTCGTCGCGCCCGCGGGAGGGTGCGCCGCCTTCAGGAGAATCACCAATGCGCCGGTCGAGGCCAGCGACAGCGCCGCCGCGGCAATACGCGCGAGCGCCGCGGCCACCAGGCCCCAACCAGCAGCGCGAGCGACGTCGGCGCGGGCAGAGCGGATCACGGCAACAGTATAGATGGTTCGCGTCTGCAGGCGCCTGTGGCTCCGAGCATCCGTTCGCCGCCCGACCCTCGCGGATGACTCGCTGACA
>JAYVYV010000022.1:0-5580 GCA_043783985.1 Acidobacteriota bacterium
CAGGTACTCGCGGACGACGTCTTCTGACGTGGTCTCCCCGCGCGTGAGCGCGTCCTGGATCTGTGGGACCGTCTTCTCAACGACGGTGAACGGTGGCGCCGCCAGTGCCGGCGCTCGGGCCACTCTCCAGTTCACGATGTGCGATCGCTGCAGCGGCGTCAGACCGCGCACGTCGGGTGCCGCGACGAGCCGACGGGCCACGTCGGTCACACGCGCGAGTTCCGAGCCCGCATCAGGGATCGCCGGCGCGTCGCCGGTGTACGGCGCTGCATATTTCGGCGTCACGAGCGCATCGCGCAGCGGGATCGGGAACCCGCCGCGCGGATCGTAGATCTCGCTCAGACCTTTGACGACGAAGGTCATCAGCGCGACCGTCTGTCCCGGCTTGACCGTCAGCGTGAACACATAGCCGACGTGCGCGGGATCATACCCGGGCCAGCGGTCGGTGAAGGGATCGGCGTACATGTCGCCGACGGCGGTCAGCAGGCCTGTCGCGTGCGAGCCGAGCACATGCGCGGATGGGCCGTGGCCCGACGGCCCACGCATCGGATCGGTCACATGCTTGGCGTTCTGCATCACGGTGACGAAGGCGTCACTGAGATCGATCGCACGGTCGCCGTTGGCCGACGTGGCAACCGTCACCCGCCCACCGTCCTCGAACGCGCCCGCCGCGCCGCCCCACGCGACGTCCACGACGCGGGTGTCTCGGGAGGCGTTGGTGTAGCTGTCGACGTAGCGGAGGTAATCCGTGTCCTTCGGCGCGAAGAGCCCGCGCGCGACCAGGATGCCGTCGTGAAGGACCGGCGTGATCGAATCGAGCCGCTCGCCGCCGTCGTGCGCGAGGCCGAAGCCGGTCAGGTATTGCTGCGGTGGCCGCGTGGGGGCGCCGGATGCGCGCACGCGAATCTTCAGGTAGCCGAAGCCATTGAACGGGTTGGCGCCGCCGCCCGTGGCGATCCCGCCGCTGTCCTGAGACCAGGGCGACGTGTCCTGGACGTCCCAGAATTGGCCGTCAGCCGACGCCAGGCGCGTCACCGCGTCCGCGCGCAACGCGAGCGCCGCCGTGATCGCGGCAGCGCAGAACGCGCGCGCGCGATGGAAGGGTGTCATGCCGCGTATTAAACCATGCGGCCGTGGGGCCCACACGGGAGTGTGTTTGGGAGGAGACACGGGTGTACGTACAATCGCCGTGTGGGGGATCGCGACCGGAAGGACGCCGACAGCGCCGACGACGACTTCGCACGCGCGATGGCGGCCGATAAGGTCGTCCCGCTCCGGCCCGATCAGCGTCTCCGCGTTCGGGCCGCTTCGCCCGTCAGCCCGCCGCCCGCCTCTTCTCGCTCCGGTGCGAGCACCACAGCCGGCGACGGCGACGAACCGGGCGATGACTTCGCCGCGCCAGGCGTCGACCGACGCGAGGTCAGAAAACTGAAACGGGGCGAGTACACGCCGTCGGATCGCCAGGACCTCCACGGCTTGACGGTGGTCGAGGCATCTGCAACGGTGAGACGGTTCCTCGACGCAAGCCGTCACAACCGCTACCGTTGCGTGTGCATCGTACATGGCCGCGGGCTTCGTTCGCCCGGCGGTGTGCCGGTGCTGAAGGTTCACGTCCGGACATACCTGCGAGCGCATCCCGCGGTCCTCGCCTACGCGGATGCGCCGCGGTCCGATGGCGGCGCGGGCGCCGTTTACATACTGCTTCGGCGCGACTGAGGCTGTCCTTCCGCAGCGGTCGAGCGGCACACGTCGTGGCCCGACTCTTGCGACGATCACCGCGGAGGATCAATGGCTGACACGACGAAATGCGCGCATCCGGCCTGTAAATGCTCGGTGACCGACGGAGGGGCATTCGGCAAATACTGCAGCGAACACTGCAAGGAAGCGGCGGATCAGACGGAGATCATGTGCGACTGCAAACACCCGGGCTGCCGGTAACGCGTCGCGAATGCCAACACCAGGAGTTCTTATGAGCACGATCGACGACGCGGCCGACAAGATGAAGAAGGCGACCGACCGAACGGCTGAGGCGGCGAAGGACGCGGCCAAGAGTGCCGGGGAGACGATCAAAGAGACGGGCGACCGGATCAAGGACGCCGGCGAGAAGATCAAGCGCGACGCGTAATCGACCGGCGGGTCCGAGAAGGACCCGCCCTCCATCCGCCTCGGTTCACGCCACCGCCGATTCCTCCTCGTCCTGCGCGCGCGTCTCGTTGAACGCGGCGCGCGCGCTGCCGCGCTTCCTCAGCAGGAGCTGGAAATCGCCCGCGTGCCGCTCCAGAAACGCCGCTTCGCTGTACGCCAGGTACAGATCCCACATCCGGATGAAGCGCTCGTCGAACCCGAGCGCACGCACATCGTGCAGCCTGGCGTGGAACCGATCCCGCCACGCGCGCAGCGTCAGCGCATAATGCATCCCGATGTTCTCGGCATGATGCATCGAGAGCCCGGTCGCTCGCGCGAGACTCTTCAGAATCTCGCCCACCGCCGCGAGCTCGCCGCCGGGAAAGATGTATTTCTCGATCCAGTCGGGGGACGCGCGATACACGGGGAACCAGTGATCGTCCACGGTGATGGTCTGCAGCAGCATGACGCCGTCCGGCGCCAGCAGTCGATCGACGGCCGCGAAGTAGTCGTCGTAGTGGTTGAGCCCCACCGCCTCGAACATCTCGATGCTGACGATCTTGTCGAACCGCCCGGCGAGCGTCCGGTAGTCCTCGCGCAGGACCGTGATGCGCGATCCCGCCTCGCCCAGTCGGCTCACCCACTCCCGTGCGTGCCGGTACTGCTCCTCGCTGATCGTGGTCGTCGTCACGCGGCAGCCGTAGCGGGTGGCGGCCCACACGGCGAAGCCACCCCAGCCGGTTCCGATCTCGAGCAGGTGGTCGTCTGGCGTCAGATCGAGCTTGCCGCAGATCCGATCGATCTTCTGTTCCTGTGCCGTCTCGAGCGAGTCGTCGGCGCGCTCGTAGAAGCCGCACGAGTACATCAGGTGGCGCGTGTCCAGGAACAGCCGGAAGAAGTCGTTGCCGAGATCGTAGTGCCGCCGGATGTGGTCCCGGCTCCCGGACAGGCTGTTGTCGCGCCACCGGCGCGCGGCGAGGCCCGCCGTCCGGTTCACCATCCGGAGGAGGCCGCCGCGTGATTCCACGTGGGAGAGGTTGCGGAGCATCAGCCTGATGAGCGTGACGAGATCGGGCGACGTCCACTCGCCGTCCATGTACGACTCACCGATGCCGATGTCGCCCTGGGCGAGCGCCCGCGTGAAGAAACGGTGATTGGCGACCTGCATCACCGCGTGAAGATCCCCGGCGGACTCGCCGAACCGGTGCGTGGCGCCAGCCGTCAGCTGGAACGTCCCGAACCGCAGCGTGTCGAGGCCGCGCAGGAAGAGCGATTTAGACAGTCGGTCGATCATGAACAGGCACGCCTTTCCACCAGAGCTTCAACGCTTCCCAGTGAATGCCGGCGACGACGCCGGCGGTCATCAGCGGATGCCGCGCGAGCGCGCGGCGGATGTGGGTCCGCGATGCGTTTCATGACAGCCGGACAGATCTACCAGACGCCGCCTCGTTTGTCAATTGTTTGTCCATGACAAATGATTGACACAAGCCGGACAGGCGGTTACGCTCATCACAGTGATTACGCTCGCCGTCGCCGGCTGGATGCTCGCCGCGGCCGTCATGGCCCTCCTCTGGGTGTGGCAACGGCGTGTCCAGAACGCCGGGATCGTGGACGTCGGCTGGGCCGCCCTCGTCGCCGGCCTCGCGGTAGCCGATGCGCGGTTCGGGGACGGCTGGGAGTACCGCCGCGCCCTCGTCGGCTTCATGATGGGATCGTGGGGACTGCGGCTCGCCGTCTATCTGCTGTACGACCGTGTGCTCAACCGGGCCGAGGACGGACGGTACGTCGAGATGCGCCGCGCATGGGGCGCCGACGCGGCGCGCCGCTTCTTCTGGTTCTTTCAAACGCAGGCGGTCGCCGCGCTGGGCTTTTCGCTCCCGGCGCTGTTCGCGTCGGCGAACCGCGAGCCACGCTTCTCGGTCGTCGAGCTCGTCGCCGCCGGACTCTGGATCCTCGCGTTCGCCGGTGAGTCGACCGCAGACCGGCAGCTGCTGCGATTCAAGTCGAATGCCGCCAACCGCGGCCGCACGTGCCGCGCCGGCTTGTGGAAGTTCTCCCGCCACCCGAACTACTTCTTCGAGTGGCTGATCTGGATCGCTTTGGCGCTGTTCGCCTCCGCCTCAGCGTGGGGCTGGTTGACGCTGGCCTGTCCCGCCGCGATGTTGTATTTCCTGTTGCGGGTGACGGGGATCCCGCTCAACGAAGCACAGGCGCGGCGCTCGCGCGGCGACGAGTACCGCGACTACCAGCGCACGACGCGCATGTTCATCCCGTGGTTTCCGAGGAGCTCCTGACATGGTCCACACGCTTAAATTGTTTGCCGCCTGCATGGTGGGCTTCATGATCCTCGACGGGATCTGGCTGGGCGTGGTGATGAAGTCGTTCTACCGCCAGCAGCTCGAGCCGATTGCGCGCATCGTGGATGGCGGCCTCGCCCCGAACTGGCCGGCCGCGTTGTTCGTCTACGTCGCGCTCGGCCTCGGCATCACCGTGTTCGTCATGCCCCGCGCCGCCGACGCGTGGTCCGCCGCGACGACCGGCGCGCTGTTCGGCCTCGTCGTCTACGGCGTATACGACCTCACGAACTTCGCGACGCTCGCGCAGTACCCGCTCGGGCTGATGCTCGTCGACATGGCCTGGGGGACCGCGGCGACCGCGATCTGCGCCGTTGCCGCGCGCGCGATCGTCGGGCGCCCCTGAAGGCCCGCGCGACCGCAACACCAGAGATGCGATACCCCATCCGCGCGGTCTCGAAGCTCACCGGCGTCGCGATCGACACGCTGCGCGCGTGGGAGCGGCGCTACGGCGCCGTCACGCCGACCCGTGACGGCCGCGGACGCCTCTACTCGGACGCCGACGTCGCGCGCCTTCGCCTCCTGCGCGGCGCCGTGTGGCAGGGGCATGCCATCGGACGCATCGCGGCGCTGTCCGATGCACAGCTCCGCAAGGTCGCGGCGCCAGCGGCGTCGGCGGATCCCGCTCGCGGCGGCGCCATCGATACCCGCGTGCTGCTCGGCGCGATCACCGGCTTCGACGCGTCCACCATCGACGCCGAGCTTGGACGCTTCGCGGCAACCCATTCGGCCGACGCACTGTTGCAGGACGTCGTCATGCCGCTGCTGGCTGAAGTCGGCGACGCCTGGCACGAGCGGCGGGCGACCGTCGCGCACGAGCATCTGCTGTCCGCGACGCTGCGCAACCTCCTCGGTGCGCTCCTTCGCGTGTATCGGCCGGCGCGGCGATCAGAGACGGCGCCGTGCCTGCTCTTCGCGACCCCGTCGGGCGAGCGCCACGAGCTCGGCACCCTGGGCGCGGCGCTGCTGGCCGCGAGCCACGGCGCGGACATTTTGTATCTGGGCCCCGATCTCCCGGCTCGCGACATCGCGGCCAGCGCCGGTCCCGCGCACGCGCGCGCGGTCGTGCTCGGCGTCACGCGCTCGACCGACACGAAGCGCA
>JAYVYV010000023.1:0-15895 GCA_043783985.1 Acidobacteriota bacterium
CGGCCGGCGTGAGCCATTCCATCGTGTGAAGCCGGATACGCGTGTCGGCGAACGCCTGCAGAAACGCCAGACACCGACGCTCGAGCTCGGCTCGAGGACAGGCCTCGCGGACGGCGTAGAATCCCATCGTCACCGGCACTTCGTTCACGTCGCCGGGATAGCCGTACGAGAACATCACGAACCGGCCGAACCCGCCTTCGGTCAGCAACGCGGCGAGCTCGTCCTCGTCGAAGAGGCTCTTGTGCAGCTGGCCGAGCCACCACGCGGCCTGCCCCTCAGGATCGCCGTGCGTGTACCGATACACGTTGTGGAGATCGAACACCGCGCTCGCGGTGCCGGGGCCGCGCTCGACGTAGAGCCGCGCGATATTGCGGAAGTACGGAATCCCCATGTAGCAGCACGCGCCGCGGGGCCCCAGCGCTTCGCAGATGCGTCGCAGGTGCGGGCCGCGCGATGGGCGATAGAGGTGCTCGAAGAAGGCGTTGCTGAACGCGAGATCGACCGAACCGTTCGCCAGTCGCGGCAGGCTCAGATCCATCGCCACGTCGACCGCAGCCGTCAGCCGGTAGTCGATGTTGACGAATCCCGGCAGTCTGTCGTCGCCGCAGCCCAGGTGGACGCGGAGCGCACGCTGCCGTTGAAGCGAGGCGAGACGGCTGCGATTGCGGAGCACCCGCAGGGGACGTCGAACCCCGCGCGCGATCCGTCCCAACATGCTCATTGTGCGTTCCGCCGCGCGTCAGCCGCGCCCTCGCGGATGATCTCGAAAAGCGCCGCCGCGCAGATCGCATCGGTCATGTTTCCGAGCACCCACTCGCGCGGGCGAAACGTCGATCGTTCGGCGAGCGCGCCGCGGAGTACCGGTTCGAGATCGTCGATCGTGCGCCATGTCCGGCCGGTGGCCGGCGTCAGATAGGGCGCCGATGATCGGGACTGAAACGCGCGGCCTCGCCATTCCGCCGGTCCTTGCGGATCCCAGACGAGGGTCGGCACATCCATCGACCACGCTTCCGCAAGTGCCAGCCCCTGCGTTTCGAAGGTGCTCAGGAAGACGCCGATCACCGACTGATCCAGCAGCCGGCGGTAGTCCGTGGGGGTGAACAGTGCGTGTTCGCCGTGCAGCGAGCGTAGTCTCCGCGGCTCGAGCCCGCACGCCCGGACGATCCGCTCGACCTGCTCGCAAAAGGCTTCGTCGCCGCTTTTCCAGTACACGAGTGCGCTGCGGGCCTTGCCCGTGGCGGACGGCTTCCACAACTCCGTGTCGACGCCGCACGGGCACGGCCGGCTCTTGGCGCGCAGCGCCGGCGCCTCGCGAAACAAATCGAACGCCCACTCGTGCGCGACGATCAGTCGATCGATCTCCGGCATCTGCAGGATCCCGTCGGACTCGTCGGCGAACATCGCGTTGACCGGTCCGGCGACCAGGTAGTCAATCCGACCTTGCCGCTTCAGCGCGGCGGCTTGGAGCAGCGCTTCGTTGGCCGGCGCGTACACCACATGCGCAACGTCGGTCAGGCGGCGGGGATTGAAATTGAAGTCCGCGCCCATGGCGCCGAGGCCTCCGACCACGCTGCGGACGAGCGCGTAGTGGCCGGGATAGGGCGAAGCGCCCGGCAGCGGGGCACCAGGTTTGACGAACGGCCGCACGCGGCGTCGAAAGCTTCGGTACAGCCGCTCGGCCAATCCGGGCACCGGCGCGGTCAGGACCGTGAGGAAAGGGCGCGCCATGTCACACGGGCAGCCGGCGTCGCGCGGCGCTCAGCACGCGGCGTCCGAACCGCCCTGCGCGCACCGGCCACGACGGCAGGTAGGAACGATCGGGGTGCGGCGAGCGTCCGACGCGCCGGCGGAATGCGTCCCGCAGGACGCCCACGTGCCAGATCTCCAGCGGCTCGAAGAATTCGGGGGGGTGCTCGTCGAACCAGCCGAGAATATCGCGCCCCTGCCACGACGGGATGCGATCGACGGCGAGGTCGGGAAAGGTGATGTCCCGCACCCAGGACGCGGGCACCTCGTCAGTCCGTACGTCGGAAGCGGGAAGCGTGTCCGCGTAAAATTCGTTGATCGCGGCTGCCGTCTTCGAGCCGTCCATCCATTCACGGCAGCGGTACCACGCCTGCTTCATCTGGTTACGCTCGGTGAGCAGCCACTGCAGGTGCAGCACCGGCAGGTCGATGGCTCGAAGCGAGCCGGTCGCGCCGTCGAGCGGGACGCGCGGTTCGTGCAGCGGAAGACTGCGCGAGCGGCTGTAGTCCATGCGCCGATCGTCGCGCAACCCGATCTGTTTCCAGTAGGGCGCGTACCGATAGCCGTCGCGTCGATAGCGATCAGCGCGATGCCACAGGTGGAGGTAGCGGCACTCCACCACGGTCCCGGGAGGCAGCTGGTCCTGTCGGCCGCCGAAGAACTGCGTTGCCAGACCCGGCGACAGCAATTCGTCGGCGTCGGTGCACCACAGCATGTTGCAGCCGTCGTAGTCGCGCGCTGCGTCGAGGAGCTGCCATCGCGCCTGCTCGCACACGAGTTGCTCCGACGACTCGAGCAGCACGACCTTGGGGAACTGGCGGCAGATCTCGCGAGACGCGTCCTCCGAGTTCTGATCGTTGACGATGACGACGTCACAAAATGCGGAGAGGCACGCCAGCGAGTGTGACAGAACCCAGGCTTCGTTCCGGACCGGCACGAGCGCGATGATCTTCATCTCGGAGTCAGCCATCACCGTCCCGTCAGCATCAACGCGATCAACCGCGTTCGTCCCAATCCCGCCGACCATCTGGGATTGTACAGACCGTGGCGCCACGCCCGGAAGACGAACGGCCGCAGCGGCGTACGGTCGGCCGGCGGCACGAGGCGGTACAGCGTGAACAGCCAGTAACCACTGTACGCGTAGAACAGCGCTCGATCCTCGTCGCTGAGCCGCTTGGGCAACACCGCGCGGTACAGCGAGAACAGCCGAAAAACATGCTCAGTGTTCATCGCGAGATGACGATCGTCGCCGTCACCATGCTTGCCATACCACACCAGCGGCTCCAGGATGATGGCGCCGGACCACCGGGCCAGAATCGAAAGCAGGAAGGGCCGATCGACCAGCGTCGCGAATTCCAGGTGTGCGGCGTCGAGGCGCTCGACGGCGGCGCGGCGATACACCATCGATCCGAACATCGGCTCGATACCCCGGAAGACGACGCGCAGAAAATCGGCGGGGGAGACGAGCCGCTCGACCGCCGGGTGCTCGGGCCGCACCCGTAAAATCTCTGCCGGCGGCGGCTCCTCGAATTCCCGCAGCACGCCTCCCACGAATCCGCAAGAAGGATCGCCTTCGAGGATCGCCACGGCGATATCGAGGTAGTGGGCTCCGAGGAGGTCGTCTTCGTGAAACGCGAGGGAGTATTTCCCGCGCCCCGCAGTAATCGCCTGGAACATGTTCCGCATCGCGCCCAGGCGCGTGGGGTTGTGGTGGTACCGTACGCGAGCGTCGCCAATCGACTCAACCAGGCTGCGATACTCATCGGACGCGCCGTCGTCGAGCAGGGTGATCTCGAAGTCGCCGAACGACTGCGCGAGCATCGCCTCGATGCACCGGCGCGCCTTGGCGAGCTGGTGATAACAGGGGATGTTAATCGAGACGAGCGGTGTGCGCTGTTCCATTACCGTCGGGGAGCCTTGTGGGAAGGATGTCGGTGCATCAGTCTGCAGCCGCGGCTTCGCGTGGGCCTAATCAGCTGCCGATTAGCCATTCCTGCTGGATCACGAAGTCGCCGTCGTTGACGTTCGAGATGCCGTGGCCGGTGCTAAACAGGTCGCAGCGGCCTATAGTAAACCCTATCGCCTTGTCCCAGCCGTCCCACCGCTCCCTGTTCCAGACACGCACGGTGAAATTGAACGCGTAGCCGCCCTCGGTCAGCGGAAGCGGCCCGAGCCGGCAGACGAAATGCTGGTGCTCCGATCGATAGTAGGTGTCCCGCACCGGGTTGGCCGATCCGAAGCTGATGACCTTGTCGTCGCTGTTGAACAACTTGAATTCCACCGTGAACGAGTTCTCCGGCGCCGGTCCACTCGACCACAGATGGATGTCCATGAGGTCTCCCGCGTCGAAGTGCCCGCAGACCGCACCGGCGGCATTGCGGAGCTCGACGCGGCGCAGGTGATAGCCGCTGGGCGGCGACAGACGGTCCGCGGCACCCGAACGGTTTTCGGTGTCGTCCCGGTACATCCGCTCGTACCGTCGCGTCACGTCTCCCGGAGTGCCGTCGTCGACGACCCGCCCGCCGTTGAGCATCAGCGCCCGGGTGCACAGCTGCCGGACGCTCGTCAGATCGTGGCTCACGAACAGCACCGTCCGGCCTTCACCGCGCAGGTCCTGCATGCGCCCCAGGCATTTGTTGCGGAAATGCAGATCGCCGACTGACAGCACCTCGTCGACGATCAGGATTTCCGGCTCGAGGTGCGCGGCGACCGAAAACGCCAGCCGGACATACATGCCGCTCGAGTAATGCTTCACGGGCGTGTCGATGAACCGCTGGAGCTCCGCGAACGCGACGATCGCGTCGAACTTGCGCAGAATCTCCGCGCGGAACATGCCGAGGATCGCGCCGTTGAGAAAGATGTTCTCCCGCCCCGTCAGCTCGGGATGAAATCCCGTCCCGACCTCGAGCAGGCTCGACACCCTTCCGGTCAGGTCGACGTGCCCCTCCGTGGGCGGCGTGATCCGCGACAGCACCTTCAGCAGCGTACTCTTGCCGGCGCCGTTGGGCCCGACGATGCCGATGACCTCTCCGACGCCGAGGCGGAACGAGACGTCCTTCAGCGCCCAGAACTTGGTCGCGCGGTCGCCCTGACCGGCCATGTGCCTGAAGCGCCGCCAGGGACCGGCAATCCACGACGTGATCGACTCGCCGAACGTCGCCTCGCCGATCGGCGTCACGCCGATGGTGTACTGCTTGCCGAGCCGCTCGACGACGATGGCGTCAGATGACATCGGCGAACCGGCGCTCCACCTGGAGGAAGTAGCGGACACCGGCCACGAACAGCACGACCGCCGAGAGGCTGGAGACGAGGATGACGTTCGCCGGCCACGCACCGCCGAGCACGCTCGTCCGAAATCCGGCAATCATGCCGGCCATCGGGTTCAGCGCGTAGAGCGCGTGCCATTTCGCCGGGATCATGTTCAGCGCGTAGAGCACCGGCGTGCCGAACAGCCACAGCTGCATGACGAACGTCATGATGTAGCGCACGTCGCGATACGTGACGATGAGCGCGGCGAACAGGATGCCCGCGCCGGCCGCGCTGACGATGGTCCCCAGCAGGTACAGCGGCAGCGCCAGCATCGGCCACGACGGGGCCACGCCGTAGGCGGCCATCATCACCAGCAGCACGACGAACGCGATCGCGAAATCGACGAGTCCGGCCGCGATCGCGGCAATCGGAATCAGGATCCGCGGAAAGTAGACTTTGCTGATCAGGTGGCTGCTGCCGGTCAGGCTGTTCGCGGCGGCGGTCACGGCGTTGGCGAAAAACGTCCACGGCAGCATCCCGACGAACACGTGCAGTGCGTAGGGTCCGTCCACCTGCCTGGACATGCCGCCGAAGCGGCCGAACAGGAGCGTGAACGCGAACGTCGTGGTGAGCGGCTGAATGACGGCCCAGGCCGCGCCGAGGACGGTCTGTTTGTAGCGCACCTTGATGTCGCGCCACACGAAGAAGAACAGCAGCTCGCGGTACTCCCAGAGCTCCGCCAGATTCAGCATCTGCCAGGAGGTGGGAGCCTCGAGTCTCAGTGTGTGCCGAAGCGGGGAGGCCACAGGTCGCGGCCATTTTACGCCAGTCCGCGCGCAGCGCCCGCATGTCGATGGCCGCCGCGCGGCGGCCGGCACGAGGGGCGAAACCGCCGCGACTGCCGCGCGCATGGCGACGACCGCCGTGCAGGTGATCGGGCGGCACGGTCGAGCGCGAAACAGCAGCCGCGCGAGAAGCAGCATCCGTCCCCGGCGGGCCGACGGTCAAGTTACGGCTTATAATCCGTGTTCCCATGGCCGACGCCGTCCCCGCCCCACGTCTGGTCGTCACCGACTCGCTCGGGCGGCGCATCGTCAACATCGACAAGCCGTTGTTCACCATCGGGCGCCGCAGTGAAACCGATCTGCGGCTGCCCGGAGCCGATATCTCCCGCGTGCACGCCGAGATCAGCCTCGAGAACGGCGCCTGCACCATCCGGGACAAACAATCGCGGTTCGGGACGTTCGTCAACGGCGAGAAGCATAGCGAACGGGTGCTGGCGCACGGCGATCAGATCCGGCTCGGACAGGCCGGCGACACCGAGATCGTGTTCTTCGTGGACGATGAGGCGCCGTCGGTGGAGAAGAGCGCGGTCTCGGCGGCGAGCGACCTGCGCCAGATGGCGGCGCTGCTCGAAGCCCTGCGCGCGATGGGATCGGGGCGCGTGCTGGACGAAGTGCTGGCGATGGTGCTCGACTCCGCCATCGAGGTCACGGGCGCGGAGCGGGGCTTCATCATGCTCGCGAACCGGGATCAGCTCGAGTTCAAGCTGGCGCGGGCGCGCGGCAAGGTCACGCTGTCGGGCCGCACGTTCGAGACGAGCCGCAAGATTCCCGAAACCGTGTTCTCGACGGGCAAGCAGACAATCGTCGAGGATCTGCTCGATGGCGATCTCGCACAGCTCCACACCGGCACGGTCGCGCTCGGCATCCGCCACGTCCTGTGCACGCCGCTGCGCCTGGTGCGCTACGTCGAGCGCGCCGATCAGAAAGGCGCCGACGAGGTGATCGGTGTCCTCTACCTCGACAGCCGGGAGCGCGGCGCGCTGCGATCGGCCCACGCGCAGTCGGCGCTCGACACGCTCTCGGCCGAAGCGGCGCTGGCGATCGAGAACGCGCGGCTGTACCGCGAAACGCTCGACAAGGCGAAATACGAGCAGGAGCTCAAGGTGGCCGCCGCGATTCAGCAGTCGCTGCTGCCGATCGCGAACCGTGAGGGCGCGTTTTTCTCGACCGCGGCGGCGTCGATCGCCTGCCGCGCCGTGGGGGGGGACTTCTACGACTACGTCGATCTGCCAACCTTGCAATTCGGCTTCATCGTCGGCGACGTGGCGGGGAAGGGGTCGCCGGCGGCGCTGCTCGCGGCGGCGGTGCTCGGCATGTTCAGCGCGGAGGCGACGTATCAGGTGAGCGCAGCGCCGCTGATGACGCGGCTCAACCACGGCCTGTTCCGCCGCGCGATCGAGGCGCGCTTCCTCACCAGCTTCTACGGGATACTCTCGCCGGACGGCTCCCTCACGTACTGCAACGCCGGGCACAACGCGCCGCTGCTCGTGACCGCGTCCGGCATCCGCCGTCTCGAAACCGGCGGCGTGGTCCTCGGGCTCTTCGATCACGCGCATTTCGAGGAGGAAACGCTCACGCTTCAGCCGGGCGATCTCATCGTGCTGTTCAGCGACGGCGTGACCGAGGCGATGAACTCGGAGAGCGAAGAGTTCACCGACGATCGGTTGATCGCGTGCGCGAACGCGCACATCGGCGAAACGCCGCAGCAGGTGCTCGACGCGCTGCTCGCCGACGTCCACGCCTTCTGCGCCGGGGAGCCGCAAAGCGACGACGTCACCGCCGTGCTCGTCCGCTACAACGGAATCTAGCAACCGGCGACATCGCGGCTCTCGAGCGAGACTCAGCGCGCCGGGGCCGTCGCGGCCGCGAGCAGCGGCCGGAGCTGCGATTCCAGCTCCTCCTCCGTCAGCCGTCCGGGATGGTAGAGCCGCACGATTCCCTGCCGATCGACAATCACGACCGTCGGCGTCGAGCTCACGCCGTATCGCACGTGATTGGCCGCGCTGATCGGCACCGGGAGATCGGCGAGGAAGGCGTAGTGCTTGTCCCGGATCTCGAGCATGTAGCGGAGCTCCTCGTCCGGCGGCGCCTGCGCGCCGCCCGCGACGTAGCCGTAGCGCTGCGTCGGCGCGACGATCGTCAGCCCCTGCGCACGGTACTTCGCATACAGCGTCGCCAGAATCGGCGATTCGATCTTGCAGTCCGGGCACCAGTGCGCCCAGAAAAAGAGGACGACGACTTTCCCCTCGAGCGCTTTCGCGCTCGCCGCGGCGAGCGGCGCGCCCATCGACTCCGACAGATCGAGCGCCGGCGCCGGGTGGCCTTCGAGCGTCAGCAGGTTGATGTTCTTTTGAATCCGCTTTGCGATGCCGGTATCCCGGTACGTCTTCAGCTCGCGTTCCAGGAGGACGATGGCGTCGGTGCGCGCGCCGCGGCCCGCGATCACGAGCGCCTGCACCTCGATCGCGGCGCCGACGGCGTTGGCGAGCTTCGCGTCCGCGTCGATCGTGCGGGAGCCGAGCGCCGCGAGCGCGAGCCGCTGCGCATCGGCCGCGTACTGCGCGGCGCGATCCGCTTGTCCTTCCGCCAGTGCGCCGCGGCCGAGCCACGACACCGCTTCGATCACGTCCGGGGTCGTCCCCTGCTGCGCGCGGCGCTGGAGGACGATCGCCTCGGCCCGCGCGAGATCGTGCGCGGCCAGGGCGGCCCGCACGTCGGAGACGAGCGTCGGCGGCCCGGCCGCCTGCCCGGCCGTCAGCATTCCTGCCAGCACCCACGCGAGAACTACTGCGTTCATCCTGCTCTCCTCAACGGAACATCGCCAGCACGGCCTGCCCGACGCTGCAGCTCTGCGTGCGCGCGCGCCCGGCGACTTCGATCGTGATACCGGCGGTTGGCGCGAAGGCCGCGAAGTCGAACGTGAACTTGCCGCCGGTCGCATCGAGCGCGCGCGCCGTCGGCTCGATGGTTTTTCCGGCGCGTTTGATCCGCACGCCGGTGATCGCGTTCGTGGAGCCTCTCGCGAGCGTGACGCCGAGCGTGACGCGGGTGCGCTGCGCTTCGCTGTAGGACGGCGTCGGCGGCGGCTGCCCGTTGCGAACCGTCCGCCACACCTCATACGCGACCGATTTGTACGGCGTGTACAGCGCGAGGGTGAAGTCGTCGTTCCTGCAGAGGTCGGCGTCGTAGAACACGCACGGCGGGCGCGCGCCGCGCTGTTTGCCGCACTCGACGGCGTTCCAGTAGCTGTCGCGGCTGATTGGCTGGATGCCCTTGGCCCACGCCGGCCTCATCGGCTCCTTCGGCAGTTGCGCCGTGATCTGCGCGTGCAGCCCCGCCGTCGGAAGGCACACGAATCCGAGGACGAGAAGGATAGAGGCGCGCATGGCTACGGCGGTCCGATGAGCGCGCCGACCGCCTCGCGCAGCGCGAGGATGCGGAACGGCTTGATCAGATGGGTTTCTACGCCCCACCATTCCGGCTCGGCATGCTCCACCGCATGCGCGTGCCCGGTGATCACCAGGACCTTCAGCCCGAAATGCGTGGCACGCGCGTGATGGGTCAGCTCGTGGCCCGTCATGCCGGGCATGAGGTAGTCGGTGATGAGGAGATCGATACGGTCGTGGGCGGAGAGAATCGCCATCGCTTCGGTCGCGTCGCGCGCTGTGGAGACCCGGTAGCCGGCGAGCGAGCGCTCCAGCACCGACAGCATCGACGTGTCGTCGTCGACAGCCAGCACGTGTTTGACCGGGGTCGATGTCGTGCCTGGCTGCGGCGCCTCCGCCGACGAGCCGGCAGCCCAGACGTGCTGGCACGCGGTGCACGAGTACCACTCGAGGCGCGAGCCGGCGGAGCCGAGCGAGCGGACCGATGGCCAGCGGCAGCGCGGGCACGGCGGCGGGTTCTCGACGTCCAAGTCCGCGATTCTAGGGACGCCGCGCGCCACGGGTCAAGCAAACTCTTCCCTCACGACACGCGGCGAAATCCGCCAGATCGTCCGTGGGCTGTATGCGTTCGATGCGATCCGGCACGCGCGGGCGTCAGCGGCCGCTGGCAGCGTCGTTGCACTCGGCAAGCCGTCTACAGGAGGACGCATGGGATTACTGACCGGCAAATACAAGTACGCGGTCGAGACGGCGAAGGGTTTTCACCTCGACGGCACGACGGAAGAGCGCGACGGCAAGCTGTTCTTTAAAGGAACCGTCCAGACGCAGGAGCAGGCGAACAAGATTTGGGACGCCATCAAGACGATTCCCGACTGGAAGACCGAAGTCGTTGCGGACATCACGGCCACGGGCGGCGGCTCCGCCCAGACCTACACGGTCAAGGCCGGCGATACCTTGAGCAAGATTGCCAAGGATCTTCTGGGCCACGCCAACGCGTATCAGGACATTTTCGAGGCGAACCGCGATCAGCTGTCGGACCCGGACAAGATCAAGCCGGGACAGGTGCTGAAGATCCCCCAGACCGTCAAGAAATAGAGGACGTGGAGACCGCGTTCAACCGGTGAGATGCCTGGTTGAACGCGGCCCGCTTGCGACCGACGGTCACTTCACCGAGAAATCCTTGCTGCCCGCCGCGGTCCCGTTGAGCGACACCGCCACCGCGTACTTGCCGGCCGGCCAGCCGTCCGGCTTCACGATGTGGAACTCCGTGTGCGCCTTCCCGATCGGCGCGATCGTTTCGGAGAGTTCCTTCACGACCTGGCCGTCCTGGTAAGTCCACCGCGTCAGCAGCGTCGCCTGCGACGAGGTGCCGTCGGTTTCGACGGAGGCGTAAATCGTGTCGGAGGGCCGGAAGTCCGAGGTCTTGTCCGCGATGACCTTGCCCGCACCGAGCGATCGCCCGAGATCGATCGCCGTCACACGCACCACCGCCGCCGCGCCCTGATCGTTCGGCGCCTTGTTGCAGGCGGCCGTCATTGCCGCGATGCACACCACGACCGACAGCATCCGCATCATTCTCTTCATCGCGTTGATCCTTTTTCTTTTAGGCCTTCGCCGGGATCTCCAGGGTCTGGCCCGGATAGATCAGATCGGGGTCCTTGACGGTGTCACGGTTGGCTTCGTAGATCCGGTGCCACGCGTTCGCATCGCCATACTCCCGCTTGGCGATCTTGGAGAGGCTGTCGCCTGCCACGACCGTGTAGCGTTTCCCGCTTACGCCCGACGTTCCGGCTGAGGTGGAAACCGGTGTTTCAGGCGCAGGCGCCGTCGAGGAGCTGCCCCCCTGCACGTTGGAGAAGTCGGCCCGAGGTGAATTCTTGTCATCGTCCTTACGGTCGAAAAATCCCATCTTGCCGTCCCTTCATGAGCGGCGACGAACGTCGCCATCCGATTGGACAGCACGAAACATGCCCGGCGTCCCGGAAAACGGCGAACACACGAAATAATTCGAATCGCCGCTGGACTAAACTCCCCCCATGGCACGCCATGTCCGTCCGGTCATGACCCTCGTCGCGGAGCGCAAATTGTCGGATCTCATCGAGCCGCCGAAAGGCAGCGGCGTGCTCGAGGCCAGCGGTGTGGTCGCCAAGGACGGCTACTACTACGTGATCTTCGACAACGTGCGCCGCGTCGCGCGCGTTCACCCGGGACTGGAGCCGGGATCGGACAAACATTCCTGGTTCGGCAAGGCGCGCGACGGCGAGGGCTACGAGGACATCGCCTACAGTCCGCACACGCGGCGGTTCTACCTTCTGATCGAGGCGGACAAACACGTCGACGGCACGTACAAAGCGCTCGTCGACGAATGCACCGAAGATGGGCGGTTCACGCGGCAGCGTTGGGTGGACTTCCCGTTGGAGAGGCGCAACACTGGCTTGGAAGGGCTGAGCGCTGTCCGGTGGAAGGGGCGCGACTACCTTCTCGCGCTCTGCGAAGGGAACCGGTGCCGCGGGGGGCGCAAGGGGAAGAAAGGCGGGGGCGGACGCATCCAGGTGCTGCAGCCGGTCGGCGCGATGTGGAAACCGGTGGCGACCATCGCGCTTCCGCCGCAGGTGAAGTTCGAGGACTACTCCGCGGTCGCGCTGCGCGGCTCCCGCATCGCCGTCGTCTCGCAGCAGACATCACGGCTCTGGATCGGGACGCTGCGAATGCGCGACTGGACGATCGCGGGGCGCGGCACGATCTACGACTTTCCCAGAGACAAGAAAGGCAAGCGCAAGTACTGCACGCTCGAAGGATTGTGCTGGCTGTCGCCGCGCACCTTCGTGATGGTGTCTGATTTGTCCAAGCGTGACTACGCGAAGCGCTGCCGGAAGCGGGACCAATCCATCCATGTGTTCCGAACGCCGGTGCGGAACACCCGCCGCAAGGCGCGGCGGGACGCGTAGCTCATCCGCCCGCCCTCGAGTTTCGAAACCCCATACGCCTCCGGAAACCGGAGGTGCGTACCTGTCGTCACGCAATGACGCTGAAGTGCCGGCGTGCGCGACTGTGGCGCTCGTGCCCCTCGTGGCCGCGTGCTTGCGGCATGAGCACGCGCGGCGTCTCCCTGCGCTCTTCCAACTCTTCCGTTGGTCACCATGCGTAGGGGATAGCCGTGGACTGGATGTCGACATGTCTTTTGTCACTTCACTCGCCCTGTCATCGCGTCGGCGCGCAACGCTCTGGTGTGCCCTGAGCGTGATGGGCGCCCTGGCGCTCACCGGTGTTCTTGGGGAACGCCTGCGAGCACAGGGCGGGAGGACGCTTGGCGCACCGTTCGAGCGCCGGGTGCTCGAGCCGGCGTTGCCCGAAGCACCTTTCGACCTGCGGTTTTTTCCGACCGCGGTGAAGACCGACGGCCAGGGCAATCTCCTCACCGGGTTGGACGACAGCGGCGGCATCAAGGATTTCGTCGGCGCGGAATCCGCGGGGATTCGAGCCGGGTTGCCGCGGTTCACCAAGATCATGTTCAGCGCGTCATATTTCGACGGTCGTCCCAAGGACCGTCTCGATCCCAACCATCAGGTTGTGAGCAGCGGTGACGCCCATTGGCCGTTCGTCAAACAGCCTTTCCGCAGCTGGCCGAATGCGCTGGCGCTCACGCCGGACGGCGCCAAGCTGTACGTGACGCTGCCGGGGCGTGATGGTTATCCGGACTCGCGGATCGCCGTCGTCGACACAGCGCGCCGGACCGTGGTGCGTTGGCTGGATCTCCGTCCGGCGCCGCAGAGGAGAGGCACGCGTCCGATCGCTCTCCAGGTCTCACCGATCAATACGGCCATTTCTGCGTCGCCGTACGTGATCGTGCTGAACGAGTACGCGAACTTCGCGAGCGTGATCGACACGGCGACCGATGCGGTCATGGGCGAGTTCCGGACGGATTTCTATGGCGAGGAACTGGTGTTCAACGCCGCCGGCACGCGCGTCTATGTCAGCGATCGGTTCAACGGGCAGGTTCGCGCGTTCGCCATCGCGCCCGGTCCGGTCTTCACGGAAATTGCACAGATACCGACCGGCGTGAACGACCTCGATCGGAAGAATCCGCGCGACCTCGCGATCAGCGCCGACGGCGCCACCCTGTATGCCGCGAACACGCTGGGCCACACGATCGCCGCGATCGACATCGACGCCGATCACAACACCCTGATTCGGGCGATGCCCGTGGGCGGCCTCGCGACCGACGTCAAAATCGCCGGGCGCTGGGGCATCGTGTCGGGCCACGAAACCAACAGCGTGCTCAACGAACCGGAGACGGGTCACGGACTCCCCAAGATGGTGGGAGGTGTGGCGATCCGGAACTCGGGCGCGCCGCTCGGCTATATGCCGGTGATGACCGACGCGACGCGCGCGACGACATTCGACGACCTCGGCACGGAGCTGAACGTCTTCGACACCGCGACGAACCGCTTCGTCTATCGCTACGTCGACTTCGAGCGTGATCGATCCATCTCGGTGGCGCCGGGAGAGGTCACCGATCTCGGCGATCACGAGCCGGGACAGAAGATCATCAGAGGCAGCGGCGCCGAGCAGATTGCCGTGCGCGGCGACCTGCTGTTCGTGACGCAGCTCCATTCGGACAAGGTTGAAGTGTTCCGCATCAACCAGACGCCGTCCGACCCGTCGCACATCCTGACCCAGATCGGCACGGAGTTCACCGGCGGGATTACGCCGCAGGGGATCGCCGTGGCGCCGGACGGCCACACATTGTATGTCGCGAACATGCAGACGGAGGACGTGTCGTTCCTCGGCGTCGATCCGTCCGGAGGCCTGACGCGCCTCGGTCATCTGACGGTCGGCGTCACCGGTGAGACGCCGGACCCGGTGAAAGGCGGCCACGGCGACCACTTGTTTGCCACGCACGAAGAGGTCGGTCTGCGGTGGCTCTTCACCCAGTCCTATTCAGACGATGGGCAGAAGTCGTGCGGGCATTGCCATTGGCAGAGCCGCCACGACGGTGGGCAGTGGAACGTCGGAGGCAACGCGCTGGGCGGGCCGAAGGCCGTGCCGCAGAACAAGGACCTCTCCGACAACTGGCCACAGTGGTTCGAGGGGCTCAGCAACAACATGAACGGCTATGCCTCGTCGTGCAACGGCGAGCTGGTGAACGCCGAGCGGCGCACGGCGTTGTTCCCTCAGGCGACGCTCACCGAGCGGCTGCTGGCGCGGGACGCGTTTGTCAGGCGCCAGACGGAAGCCAACTCGCGCGCCATCAACCGGCCCGAACTGACCGGCGATGCGTTTGCGATCGGCTACCACGAAATGGCGTTCGCGCAGATTCTCTGGACCCAGAACGAGACGCGCCTGATGCCGAACCCGCTGCGGCAGTTTCCGGACGTGGCAGCGCAGGCGCAGGTCGCGCGAGGTCAGTTCCTGTTCACGCAGGAGGTGTCCGCCGGAGGCGCCGGTTGCGCCAGCTGTCACCACAACGGCGACGTGATCACCAACGGGCAGGTGAACGACACGTTCCAGGATTACAACATCCACGAGCCGGGGGTCATCGCTGAAACCACGGTCAGCAACGAAGGGCCCTTCACACGCCTCGGCAACGATTACATCTTCGCCAAGCTCGGGCTGCCGCAGGACATCGGCGGGCGGCAGAACATCAGCAGCCGGAACACGAAGCACCTCCGCGCGTTCTGGGACAGCGTGCCGCGGTGGCTGAACCACGGCGCCGCGCATTCGGTTCGGGAGATTCTTCTGGCGCCGGACTCGCCGCTGCTGCGCCCGGGCGAGCGCGGGTTCAACTTCCGCACCGTGCGGACCGATCATGAGCGCGCGGTGGCGCGCCAGTTCCTTGGCGGACCGCCCATCGTGTTGCCGACCGAAGTGCCGGTGACCGTCGGCGACAGCCGGGGCGGTCTGGCCGGCGACGGCAAGGGCCCGATCTACGTGAGCTTGGACAGCCCGCACATCGTCGTGGCTCCGCCGGACGTCGCCTATCCGGAAGGGCGGCTGCAGGTGGATCGGCTCGGGACGAGCAACCTGGCGCCGCTGGTGACGGTGGTCGGCGGACGGCGGCAACTCAATCCCGACCTCGCCGCGAATCACATCACGGTCCTGAAGGACACGCACGGCCGCACGTCGCAGCTCTCGGCAGCGGATGTCGCGGCGGTCGAAATGTATTTACGATCGTTGCAGAAGTAACCGCCGACATTCTCGGGCTGCACGACCTCGTCATTGCACATCGGCCGTGACGGTGGCATTGCTGGTCAACGTGAAGGTGCAGGTCGGCGTCTCGTTGTCGCCGGTCGAACAGGCGCCCGACCAGACGGCAATGCCACCGTTCGAGACGCTCAGCGTCACCATTGTCCCCACCGCAAACGACGCCGACGTGGAAGCGCCCGACGATACGCTGATTCCCGCCGGGCTCGACGTCACACTCCCTTGTCGGCCGGTGACCCTCACCGTCAGCGTCGCCGCCGTCTGACTTGGAGGCGTGACCGTCAGCGCCGCGCTGCGGGTCGCGCCGCCAAACGCGCCACTGATGGTCGCGGACGTGGAGGCGCTCACCGATCCCGTCGTGACGGTGAAGGTCGCGCTCGTCGCACCCGAGGCGACCGTCACGCTCGCCGGAACCATCGCCACCGTGCTGCTGCTGGTGAGCGACACCACCGCGCCGCCCGTCGG
>JAYVYV010000024.1:0-15891 GCA_043783985.1 Acidobacteriota bacterium
CAGATAGGCGCGAAAGTACTCGACCTCGTGCGAAATCCGATCGACGATGACCCGGTAGCCCGAGGGCTCCCCCATCTTCGTGCCGGTCAGGCTGAGGAACTCGGCGGTGATCCCGTGCTTCGCGCCGAGCGTGTTGACCTTCTCGAGAAACGCCGGCGGAAACGAATACTCCCGCCCGCAGAGCAGCCCGACCTTCATATTAGCCATCAGCCCTCAGCCCCGTCATACGTGATACGTCTTCGCGGACTGCTCGACTTCGGCGCGCGTCTCGTCGACGACACCCGCGCCGAGGTCGAGCGGTCGGCGAAGACGTATCACGTCTAGGGGCTGGGGACTCGGGGCTGGGGGCTCGCTGTGGGTATGAAGATCGGACTTCTGTGTGGGCGGGAGTATTCGTTTCCGCCGGCGTTTCTCGAAAAGGTCAACACCCTCGGCGCGAAGCACGGGATCACCGCCGAGTTCCTCAAGCTGACCGGGACGAAGATGGGCGAGCCCTCGGGCTACCGCGTCATCGTCGATCGCATCTCGCACGAGGTCGAGTACTTCCGCGCCTACCTGAAGCACGCGGTGCTCGAGGGCACCTACGTCATCAACAACCCCTTCTGGTGGACCGCCGACGACAAGTTCTTCAACTATTCGGTGGCGCAGAAGATCGGCGTCGCCGTGCCGAAGACGGTGGTGCTGCCGCAGAAAGGGTACCCGGCGGATATCGACCTCGCGCCAGAGTCGCTGCACAATCTCGGCTACCCGATCGACTGGGACGGTTTGCTAGACTACGTCGGCCGTCCGGCGATCCTGAAGCCGTACTCGGGCGGCGGCTGGAAGCACGTCTACAAGGTGAACAACAGGGCAGAGCTGATCGCCGCCTACGACGGCACCGCGCCGTACTGCATGACGCTGCAGCAGTTCATCCACTTCGACAAGTACGTCCGCTGCTTCACCTTCGGCAAGACCGACATCGTGCCGGTCGCCTACGATCCGCATCAGCGCCAGTACATCGTCGATCATCAGTACCTGTCGCCGGAGCTCGGCGCCCGAATCGTCACGGACGCGCAGACGCTGAACCAGGCGCTCGGCTACGAGATGAACACCATCGAGTTCGCGGTCGAGGGCGGCATTCCGTACGCGATCGACTTCCTCAACCCGGCGCCCGACTTCGAGCGCGATCGCATCACGCCGTTCTACTTCGAGATGTGCGTGCAAAAGATGGCCGACATGGTGATCGACCGGGCGCTGCACGGCAAGCCGCAACAGACGTGGCCGCGCTGGGCGCAGATGACCGGACTCGCTGACGCAAGTGCCGTGTAGGGCTGAGGGCTTCGGGCTGAGGGCTGTCGCGTGAGCTCACCGATTGAAACCTGGAATGCGCTGCTCGCGCGCGAGGATGCGGCGGCGATGTGTGGCCGCTTGGCCGTGCAGATGCGCGAGCGGAAGCTGCGCTTTGGCGATCGCGTGATCTGTCCGTTTCTGCGGCCGTTCTTCCTCGACGCGGCCGACGAAGTGCGGGTGCGCGGCGTCGCCGAGATGCTGTGGCGGCTGGGGGAGCGCGTCGCGCACGCGGCGTCGACCGACCGGCCGGAGATGCTCGCCGACCTGGCGCTGAGCGAGGACGAGATTGCGCTGGCGCGGATCGATCCCGGCTACGCCACCGCCAGCACCGCCGGTCGCGCCGATGCCTTCATCCTGTCGGACTCGCTGCAGTTCGCCGAGTACAACGCCGAGTCCCCGGCGGGCGCCGGCTACAGTCAGGGGCTCGCCGCGCTATTCGATGCCGAGCCGGTGATGGCGGCGTTTCGCGAGCGGTTCGACGTCCGCTACGCGCGCCCGGTCGAGGCGCTGCTCGCGGCGCTGCTGGCGAGCTATGCGGAATGGGGCGGCACCGCGTCGCCGCCGCGGATGGCGATCGTCGACTGGCGCGAGGTGCCGACCTTCAGCGAGTTCGAGATCCTGCGCGACGCCTTCACCGCGCTCGGCGTGCCGACGGTGGTCTGCGACCCGCGCGATCTGGAGTTCGCCGCCGGCGCGCGCTTCAGCGCCGGCGCGGGTCGGGGGCTCTATGCGAACGGCGAGCGGATCGATCTCGTCTACCGCCGCCTGCTCATCAACGACATCGTGGCGCGGGAAGGGGAGTGCCGCGCGCTGCTCGACGCCTACCGGAGCAGGACCGTCTGCGTCGCCAACTCGCTGCGCTGCAAGATCCCGCACAAGAAGGCGTTCTTCGCCGTGTTGACCGGCGACCGCTACGCCGATCTCTTCTCCGCGCGGGAGCGCGCGATGATCGCGCGCCACGTGCCGTGGACCGCGCTCGTCGAGGAGCGGCGCGTCACCGTGGACGGCCAGACCGTGGATCTGGTGCCGCATCTGCGCGCGCATCGCGAGACGTTCGTCATCAAGCCGAACGACGAGTACGGTGGGACCGGCGTGACGCTCGGCTGGGAGACGAGCGCACGCGAGTGGGACGCGGCGATCGCCCGCGCGCTTGCCGAGCGCGATCGCGGATGGGTGGCGCAGCAGCGGATCGCCGTCCGCCGCGAAACGTTTCCCGTCTGCGGCGCCGACGGCATGACCGGGCGGGACATGCTGGTCGATTTCGCGCCGTATCTGTTCCGCGGTCGGCTCGGCGGATATCTGACGCGCCTCAGCGCGTCGGGTCTCGCCAACGTTACGTCGGGCGGCGGACAAGTGCCGGCATTCGTCGTCAGTCAGAAGCAGGACGTCAGAAGCTAGCACTCAGCAGTCGAACGTTCGAACTATGATCGCATCTGTGTTTGGAACGGCATCCGCCGACCTCGCGCCCGGCGCACGCAACGCCGTCGAGGTCTGCCTCGGTATCCGGCACGGCGAGCACGTCGCGCTGATCGCCGACAGGGCCAGCGGCGAAGTGGCGGCGAGCATCGCGGCGGTCCTCGCCGAGGTCGGCGCGCCGTGCGACGAGCTGCTGATCGAGGATCTGGTGGTGCGGCCGATGACCGTGGCGCCGCCCGCGGTGCTCGCGGCGCTCGAGAAGGCGGACGCCGGGATCCTGTGCGTGCAGCCCGAGCAGGGCGAGCTGGGCGCCCGCATGGCGATCGTCTCGGTCGTCGAACGGCGGGCGATTCGCTACGCCCACATGGTCGGCGTGACGCCGCAGATCATGCAGCAGGGGATGCGCGCCGACTACCGCCTGGTGGACGAGCTCAGCCAGCGTCTGTGCGACCGCATGCCGCGCGCGCGGCGCCTGCGCGTGGAGACCGCCGGCGGCACGGCGCTGACGGCGACGTTCGATCCGGCGCTGACGTGGGTCAAGACGAGCGGCCTCATCAACCGTCGGTACTGGTCGAACCTGCCGGCGGGCGAGGTGTTCACGACGCCGCTCAGCGTGGACGGCGTGTTCGTCTGCGACGGCACCGCCGGCGACTACTTCGGCCCGAAATACGGCGACCTGCGCGCCGCCCCGCTGACGCTCGAGATCGCCGGCGGCCGCTTGCAGGCGGCGCACAGCAACCGCAAGGATCTCGAGCAGGAGTTCTGGGAATACTGCCACACCGACCAGTACAGCGACCGCGTCGGCGAGCTCGCCTTCGGCACGAACATCGCGCTGGAGGACATGATCGGCGTGCTGCTGCAGGACGAGAAGATCCCCGGCGTCCACCTCGCCTTCGGCGATCCCTACGGCAGCCAGACCGGCGCGCCCTGGAAATCGCGCACGCACATCGACGTCCTCACGCGCGGCTGCGACGTCTGGATCGACGACGAGCAGGTCATCGGCCAGGGACGTTATCTGATGGACCGCTTTGGCCTGTAGGGAGGGCTGAGGGCGGAAGGGGGACGGTCTCGAGCCATGGTCCCCGAATCCTGTGCCCTGTCCCCCATCAGGCGCCTTTGAGATACTCCCTCATCTGATGTTTCCAATAGGGCCAGTCGTGCCCGCCGAGCGGGCCCCAGTCGTCCAGATGGTGCGTGATGCCGCGGCTCGCCAGAACCGACGACAGGCGATAGGCATCGCCGCTGTGCTCGAACGGCCCGGTGCCGGTCGCGATGTGGATGTCGCAGGTGGCCAGCTCACCGAGCAGCCACGGGTCGTCGAGGCTGGCGAGGTAGTCGACCGGGTTGTTGAAGTAGAAGTTGTCGTCGTACGCGCCGTTCATGAAGCGCTTCATGTCGTACACGCCCGACAGGGCGAAGCAGCGCTTCACGACGTCGGGGTGTTTGAACAGGGTGTTGGCCGCATGATACGCCCCGAGCGACGCGCCCATCGTCCAGACCGGCGCGTCCGGCGCCTGGCAGTGGCTGCGCGCGAAAGGGATGACCTCGTGGCGGATGTACGCGTCGTACTGGCGCTGCATCCAGCTCCGGTGCAGGGGGTGCGCGCCGCGGTTGGCGAACGCGTCCTCGTGGTTCACGTTGACGCAGAACGCCTTCACTTTCCCCGCGTCGATGAATTCGCCGATCGCGCCGATGAGCCCCTGCCGCTCGTATTCCTCTTCGTCGCCGCCGCTGGTGGGAAACATGAGCATCGGCGGGCCCCAGTGGCCCAGCACGACCACGCCCAGCTCCCGTCCGATCCGTTCCGAGTACCACCGATGCACTTCACGCCGCATGCGTCGAGAGTATAGATGCTGACTATTCTTTGTATCGCCACCTATTTCAAGGGGGACGCGTTCCTGCGCGAATGCAAGGCGCTGGGGTGCACCGTCCTCCTGCTGACCACCGACAAGCTCGTCGGCGCCGAGTGGCCGCGCGACGCGATCGACGAGATCCACTCGGTGCCGCGCGCCGCGAGCGACGAGACGATCCGCCGCCACGTGGACAAGGTGGCGCGCCGCCACCGCATCGACCGGATTGCGGCGCTCGATGACTTCGACGTCGAGATCGCGGCCATGCTGCGCGAGCACCTGCGCGTGCCGGGACTGGGGCGGACCACCGCCAGCCGCTTCCGCGACAAGCTCGCGATGCGGATGCAGGCGCGCACGCTCGGCATCGCCGTGCCCGAGTTCTCGCCGGTGTTCAACGACCAGGAGGTCGGCGACTGGGCCAACCGCGTGACGCCGCCGTGGGTACTGAAGCCGCGCTCGTCCGCGGCCGCGATCGGCATCAGGAAAATCGGGGACCGCGACGCGCTCTGGCGGGCGCTCGACGACGCGGGCGACGAACGCGCGCAGTGCGTGCTCGAGCAGTTCGTGCCGGGCGAGGTGTACCACGTCGACTCGATCGTGTGGGGCGGCGTCGCCGTGTTCGCCGTCGCGTTCAAGTACGGACGTCCGCCGATGGAGATCTCACACCAGGGCGGCATCTTCATCACGCGCCGGCTCCCGGACGATTCCGACGAGGGACGGACGGTGCTGGAGATGAACCGGCGGCTGCAGGAAGGGCTCGGCCTCCGCCGCGGCGTGTCGCACACGGAATTCATCAGAGGGGCAGGTGGGGCCGGCGAGGCAGGCGGGGCAGGTGGGTCTGGCGCATCGGGCGGGTTCGTGTTTCTCGAAACCTCCGCCCGCGTGGGCGGCGCCTTCATCGTCGACACCATCGACGCGGCGACCGGGGTCAACCTGTGGCGCGAGTGGGCGAAGATCGAGATCGCCGGAGAGGACGGCACCTATGCCGTGCCGCCCCATCGCGGCGACTACGCCGGCATCGTGCTCACACTGGCGCGCCAGGAAACGCCCGACCTGTCGTCCTACGTCGACCCGGAGATCGTGACGACCATCCGCAAGGACCATCACGCGGGGCTGATCGTCAGCTCCCCGGATCCGCAGCGCGTGGAGGCGCTCCTCGGCGATTACACGCAGCGCTTCTACCGCGACTTCTTCGCCACCGCGCCCCCCCCGGAGCGTCCCGTCGAATGATCAAACGCACGCTCAGGAACGTCTGGTCGCCGCAGCTGCGAAACCGGCGCGACGTGGATGTGTACCTGCCCGCCTCCTACGCCAGCGGCGTCCGCTATCCGGTCGTCTACATGAAGGACGGTCAGAACCTGTCGGATCCGGCGGCCGCGTTTGCCGGGACGTGGGATCTCGATGCCACCATCGACCGGCTCGCGTGGCGCGGCGTCGACGCCATTTACGTCGGCGTCCACCACGCCGGACGGAGCCGGCTCGGGGAATACAGCCCGTTCCCCGACCCGCGGCACGGCGGCGGAGCGGCCGACGACTACCTCGCGTTCCTGGTCGAGACGCTCAAGCCCCGGATCGATCGCCTGTTCCACACGCAGTGCGAGCGCGACTCGACCGCGATCCTCGGATCGTCGATGGGAGGCCTCGTGAGCCTCTACGCGTACTTCCGCTACCCCTCGGTGTTCGGGCGCGCCGGCGTGATGAGCCCGTCGATCTGGTTCGGGCAGGGCGCCATCCTCGATTTCATTCGCGACGCCAGGGTGCCGCGCGGCCGTGTCTATCTCGACGTCGGGACGGGAGAAGGCGCCGGGACCGTGCGCGATGTCCGCCGCCTCGGCCGTCTCCTCGTCCGGAAAGGATTCCGCCGCCGCCGGCAGCCGACCGTCACGAGTCTCGCCGCGCAGAGCGATGGCCGGTCGTCGACCGCCTCGACGCTCCGCTACGTCGAAGACGCCGGCGCGCGTCACACGGAAGCCGCGTGGGCCTGGCGGCTCGAAGACGCGCTCACATTCCTCCTTTCACCTCAGCAGTAAGGTAGCCGCCGGGTCACGCTCAAACCCCCAGGTCCTCTTCATCAATCCAGGAGACCGTATAGAAGTGAACAGCCACGGCTCGACTCGAGTGATACGGTGGATGTCGACAGCGCAAGGAGCCCTCCGCTAGCCTCGCCCTGAAAGTAGGGCAGTGCCTGGTTTGCGACGCTCATTTCACCGGCCTCGCCGGAGAGAGTCGCCACATGGCCAAACGCCGCACGGACGGGGATGCCCGCCAAGCCCTCACCGCCAACCAGTTGCTCGCGTCGCTGCCGGCTGACGATGTACGCCGGCTGCAGCCGTTCCTGGAGCCGATCGCGCTCAAGCTGAAACGCGTGCTGTACAAACCCGGGGACGTCGTCGATCACGTCTATTTTCCCGGCGGCGGCTTCGTGTCGATCGTCACGGTGCTGGCCAACGGCTCGATGGTCGAAGTGGCCACGATCGGCCGCGAGGGGATGATCGGGGTCTCGGCGGCCACGGCCGGCTATCGCGAGTCGGCGCTGACGCTGGTGCAGATGGAAGGGGAGGTGGGTCTCCGCCTGCCGGCGGCCGCGTTCCGGCGCGAGATGGATCGGCGGGGGGCGTTTTTCGACATCGTGACCAGCTTCACACAGGCGCTGATGGGCGTGATCATGCAGTCGACGGCGTGCAACGCGATTCACAAAGTCGAGCAGCGTCTCGCGCGCTGGCTGCTGCTGGCGCACGATCGCGTCGGCGCGGATCGGTTCCCGCTGACGCAGGAATTCGTGGCCATGATGCTCGGCGCCGCGCGTCCGACCGTGACGATCGTCGCCGGCACGCTGCAGCGCGCGGGACTGATCACGTACAAGCGCGGGCAGGTGGTCATCGTCGATCGGGAGGGGCTGGAGCATGCCTCGTGCGAATGCTACGGCGTGACGACGGCACTGCTGGACAGGATTCCCGCCCGAGCGACGGCGCGCCGCCGGGCGTAGAGCCCTGCCCGCGGCCAACGGATTGGCCGGACCGGCCAATGCGGTAGCCACATACATTCCCCGGTTGATCCCGGCGCCGGGCGCGCGGACAATCGTGGCCGCCCAGATATATGAAGCGAGCCATCGTAGCGGCCGCACTCGCAGGGTGCGCGGCGTGCACATCCATTCGGGTGCGGCCCGTGGACTACACGTTCAGGACGCCGCTTTCGACGGCCCCGATCGGGATGTCGAGGATTGCCGACGGCCGCGACGCGTTCGCGCAGCTGTTCTGCCGGGCCTTGCGGGATCCTGGCGCTGGCGGTCCGTGGCGCCCCTGCGCCGCGTACCTCGAGCTCGACGCATTCCAGGACGATGCCCGGCCGCTTCCGCCGTTAACCGATGCCTACAAGGTCATAGTGGTCGCCGGCATCTTCAGCGCGTGCCTTCCGAAGAACGTGACGGTCTTCAGGCAGGGGCTCGAGGCCTTGAAGCGCGACGGCCTCACCGCCTGCCGCGCAGCTACTCGATCGCGGCGACGTCGACGCACGCGACCATGTCGACAGCGCTCGAGAACGGCTGGAAGCAGCTGTCCGCGTACTCCATCGATCAGGACAGCCAGATCATTCGCGACGACGCGATGGTGCCGGGCGGGATATTTCTGGGAACGGCGCTCGGCGATCACTGGGCGGTCGCCTTGCCGTTCTCCGACGCGCACGATCCGCTCTTCGATCGCCTCGTCGATCACAACGTGTTTCCGAGGACGGTGCTGCTGGAAGCGCTCGTCCGCTTCGTGATGAACGACCTGAAAGAGCATCCGTGAACGAGTACATCGAGGTGAGGCTTCGGCGGAACGACAGGCCGCTGCGCATCAGGCGCGAGCTGCCCGCTGGCGTCGAGCTCGACGAGCCGGATCCGATCACGCGTGGCGTGGCCATCGGCTTCAGCCCCGCGGACGCGATCACCGACTACCGTCTCCGCCGCGTGCGTCAGCTGCAGGGATGGGATCCCGGCCGGTTCGAGCTGGCTCAGAGCGTCGAGGACGGCAGTCTGGTGCTGCGGGGCGTGGACAAGTTCGCGCTGCCGCAGGGCCGGTACGTCGTGCGCGTGCGTCTGGCGGAAGCGAACACCCGCGAACGGCGCCGCACGGTGACCATCGAGGAGGACAGCCACGCGGTCTCGGTGGTGGACGTGGAAACCGACGATCGAGGCGTCTCCGTCGAACTCGGAGACGACGAGCACATCACGCGCGTGCTGGAGGCGTCCGGCTTCGACGGCGAGAGCGCGCTCGTGTGGCTCGAGAGCGACGCGCGGCCGGTGAAGAAGGCCTGCCTGCTCAACCTGCTGGCAAGCCTTCGCGTGCGTCCGTCACGGGCGGAACCGCTCATCGATTTCGTACGGGGTTTCTACCAGATCGGCATGGAACGGGCGTACGCAACCGTCGACAGCGAGTTGCTTCGGCGTCTCGAGGATCTGGCGAGCGATGCCAAACGGCCGTTCTATCGCGAGGGGCGGCCGAAGGACAGCATGCACAAACGGCTCAGCGACTCGATCCCGGAGGACATCCGCCCGCTCTTCTCGCCCGACCGTCTGTTGAGCTTTCGCGGAGAGACGCGAGGGAGGGGGCCGTCGCTTCAGGCTGTCGTCGCCCAGCCGGCGCCCGGGCAGGCCTTCACGTTCGCCGACATCGATCTGGACCTGGGCAATCCGCTCCAGGATGTCGCCGGCTTCCTCGTGCACATGAACGAATTGCTGGATGGAAACCCGACCAATCACCTCGATCTCCGGAAAAAGCTGGCCGCGACCGCCGCGGGAGCATTCCTGTACTACACGGTGGACGCGGCATGAGCCGTTATACTTTGGCTTTCCCCCCGGCGGTGAAGTGAGGGACTCATGGCGGATGCAGACGGATCGGCGGAACGCCGCATGGCGGCGTGGGTCGGGAAGGCGCTGCTGATTCAGGGCAAGGTCACCAGCACCGAGAACCTGACGATCGACGGCCGCGTGGAAGGCACGATCGAACTGGGCGATCACAGCCTGACGATCGGCGCCGGCGCCTCGGTCGAGGCGGATCTGGTCGCCCGGACGATTCTCATCAGCGGCCTGGTGACCGGCAACGTCAAGGCCAGCGTCAAGGTCGATCTCGAGGCGACGGCGTCGGTCACCGGGGACATCGTCTCGCCGCTGATCGTGATGGCGGACGGCGCGGTCGTGACCGGAAAGGTCGATGCCGCCGGCCGGACACGATCCGGCGCGTAGCGATCCTCACGGCCTCAGTTCGCGGAATGCATCCGTGGTGTGTTGTCGATCGACGCGAAGATGCCGCCGTCGCGCTCGCATCGCAGGACGAAGCGCACCGACCCGGGGCGATCCGCCCGAGTCACGAGCATCACGATGGTGATGACGTCGTGGTCCCTGTGCACTTCCAGCGGTTTGCCGGGCTTCGCCATGAATCCCTCCCCCGCACACGTCGCCCGGCGGCGGGGCGCTCACGCGCCCGATGGAATCGCCGGCGGTGGTCCCACGAGTGGACGCGAGGCCATGCGATCACCTTAGGGGCTGGCGTCGCTCCCGTCTGTCAGGTAGCTGACAGAGCGGAGGACGAGGGGTGCGCTGCTGCCGGTATACTTCCCCTCGCCGCCAGCCGCCGGCCGGAACACGGCGAGGAGGCCACCGCGCTCGCGCGGTGTGAGAGGTATCGACCAATGAAACGAATCCTCATCCTCACCACCATGCTGGCCGCGGCGCTCCCGGGCGCGGGGCGCGCCCAGGCGCCGATCGACTGGAAGGCGGTCGAGGCCGAGACACTGCGGCATTTTCAGGCGCTCGTCCGCGTCGACACCACCAACCCGCCGGGCAACGAAACGCGCGCGGTGGAGTACGTGAAGGGCGTGCTCGACAGGGAAGGCATTCCCTATCAGGTGTTCGCGAAGGACCCGAACCGGGCCAATCTGGTCGCGCGTATCAAGGGAAACGGGAAGAAGCGGCCGATCCTCGTCATGGGGCACACCGACGAGGTCAGCATCGACCCGAAGAAGTGGATCGATCACGGCCCGTTCAGCGCCGACGTCGCCGATGGCTACATCTACGGCCGGGGCACCGTGGACGACAAGGACAATCTCGTCGCCAGCCTGATGCTGGTGCTGATGCTCAAGCGCTCCGGTGCGCCGCTGGATCGCGACGTGATCTTCCTCACCGAATCGGGGGAGGAAGGAACGCCCGACGTCGGCGCGCAGTTCATGATCGACGAGCATTTCGACGCGATCGATGCGGAGTACTGCCTGGCGGAGGGCGGCGGGGTCAGGCGGCGCGGCGGCAAGTACACCCAGGCCAACATCGACACCACCGAAAAGGAACCGCGCGCCGTCGAGATCGTTGCGCACGGCCCGGCCGGCCACGGCTCGGTACCGCGCCAGACCAACGTCGTCGCGCACCTGACCAGGTCGGTGGCGAAGATCGTCGACTGGACGCCTCAGTTGCGGATCAACGAGACCACCGGGTCGTATTTCCGCAAGCTGGCGGCGACCGCGCCGCCCGAGGAAGCGAAGCGTTATCGCGATCTCCTGAGCCCCGATTCGAAGGTTTCGAAACCGGCGGCCGACTGGATGCTCGAGAACGAGCCGGAGCACTGGTCGATGACGCACACCTCGCTCGTGCCGACGATCCTCGCGGCCGGCTACCGCTACAACGTCATTCCGTCGGAGGCGAAGGCGACACTCGACGTGCGGCTCCACCCGGACGAGGATCAGACAAAGTTCCTCGATCAGATCCGCGCGGTGATCGACGACCCGAGCGTCGAGGTCCGCTGGGCGCGCGATCGCTATCGCCCCGCCGGCGCCTCGCGGCTCAACACCGAGCTCTTCACCGCGCTGGAGACCGAGATCAAGAAGGCCTACGGCGTCGAGGTGCTGCCGACGATGAGCACGGGGGCGAGTGATAAGGCGCAGATCCGATCCAAGGGTGTGCAGTGCTACGGCATCAGTCCGGCGATGGACGTCGAGGACGGCGCGAAGGGATACGGCGCGCACAGCGACCAGGAGCGGATCCTCGAGGCGGAACTCCATCGCTTCGTGCGGTTTCAGTACGACGTCGTGATGGACGTGGCGAGCGCGAAGCGTTGACACGCGTGAGGCACCGGCGCCAGCGCCGCTAAGGCGTTGACGCGTTCCCCTACACCACCCATTCGATCGACGTTCGCGCGTCTTCGCGCCGTCGTCGGTGACGTCACCCAGGATACGGGCTCGCGTTTGCGCGGACACGGCGGGTGGTACGGCCGACCGGGCCGAGGTCATGACATGACGACGGGCAGAACGCCACGACTCGCCGGTCCTGACGATCGAACGCCGGATGCCGCGCCGCCGCGGCACGCCGGCGACGCCGGCGGGGAAGGCAGACGAACCGGTCCCGCAGCCCCGCCGCCTGCTCCAGCCGGCGTACACGTGCGTTCCGGCGCTGCGGGTATCGGCGGAGTACCCGATACTCGTCGCCGATGACGCCGCGAGAGATGTGATTCAGTACAGATTTATTGGGCTGGGCTTGCGGCCCGGACGCAGGCGCTGACCAACGATTAATCCGAGCTTTTCGCGGAACAACCCGACGAAATCACCTTCGCCGACGCGACGCGCAGCCACTGCAGACCAGTGTTCCGCCCGTGAGGGACGACGCTTCCCCTCGTGGGAATCGCATTCGAATCTCCCGCGACGTCCACGTGCGTCTCCAGTGTGCCGGTGATCTCCACTCTTTTGTCGATGTAATTCCTGAGCTCGCTGTCTCGGCCGTCGAGCATGTACGATGGGCTCCGATGATGCGCCATCTCCTTGTCGTTGCTGGCCGAAGAGGCGTCCGACGGATTCTGGGCGGCGGTGCCGCTGCTTCCCGTCCCGTCCGCGCCGGGTGCGTCGTCGTGCGGCGTTGGACCGATTGAGCCCGGAGACGACGGCCTCGCGCCCGCGGCGTTGCCGGTGACCGTGTTGGTCAACATGTAGCCGCCGTCCATCGTCGCGGAACTCATCGCCCCTTTGTTTTGCACACAACCCGTGACCGTGATGGTCTTGGACGCGTTGTGGCCGGTGACTGCGGCGCACGCAGAGGTGATACACAGGATCGCCGCTGACAAACACACATTTCGTTTCATAGTGATCCGCGCAGTTTCCCGTGCAAGAACACGGTGTTCATCAATGTGAACAGAAGAGGCCGAGCCGGATTCAGTGCGGATTGCGGCACGACCAATTAGAACGCGAGCGCAGAAAGGCGCCTGTGCCGTTCTGCACACGGTCTACGCCGGTCCGGGGTCGGTTGGTCGGCGGCGGACAGTCGCGCGCGAAAGTCCCCGGCAGGTCATCTGTCAGCTAGGTGACGCTCGGCGCTTTCTTTCATCCCAAATTGACCACAAGCCCAGCCATAGGATAACGTCCGCTACATGGTCCTGAAACGGGGGTTCGAGCACGATCAGGATGCCGCTGCCGTTGCGAACGCGGCGATGCGCGTTGGCGATATCTTCACGATATGAAACCGCCAGATCCCGCCCCGACGTGTCCGAGGTGCCATCGCGCGGACCGCGCGGAGTTCGAGGAACAGACGGGAAGTTCCGCCCGTTGGTTCGTCTGCGGGCACTGCGGCACCCGGTTCCCCACGCCTCCTAAACGCCCGTAGCGCCTTTCCCGTTGCACTCGCGCCCGAATCCAGCGGTTGATCGCATCGCAACGCGTCAGTCAGTGTAGTGAGGACGTTACGTGGTGGGCGCCAGGGGAGTCGAACCGAGGGTCACGACGGAACCTTTGCCCTGAATTTCCTGGCCCGCGCCGCGAGCGTCGTCAGCCACAGGATTTCCAGGTCGATGCCCGTGCGGAACAGGTCGATCCACTCCGGCGGGAGCACCGAGAAGTCGATCTTGTGGCGCCCCCAGTCTGGGCGCCGGCCGTCGTAGTCGGTGAAGCCGTACTCGCGCGCCAGCTCCCAGGAGCTGAGGAGCAAGCCTGTGCGGTGCCGCACCTTCGGATCCGCGGCCAGCGCGGCGATCGCGCGCCCCACGAACAGCGGCGACTCCGACACCAGGAAGTTTGGATCCTTCTTTCCCGCCTCGCGCCAGGTGTCTTCGGTCACCGCGAAGTGCTGCAGCATGGTTTCCGAGCGCAGGAAGCCGGGAGTGACGGCGAGCACGGTGATGCCATGCGGCGCCAGCTCGGTGGCCCACTGGAGCGGGAGCACTTTCTGCGCGGTCTTGACGGCATGGGCGATCGGGTTTGCGCCGCCGCCGACGATATCGTTTTCCGTCACTTCCACGATCAGGCCACGCTTCGCTGGCATCATCGCGAGCGCGGCGTGCTTGGCCGTGATGATGCGCGAGGTGAGCCCCTGCCGGAACATCGCGTCGGCGTTCGTGAGATCCGTCTGCCAGAGGAAACCGTGCGGCTTCAGCAGCGGGTCTTCTCCCGCCACGCTGTCGACGACGACGTCGAGGCGATGGTGGGTGCGGAGGATGCGGCGGAACAGGGCCGTGACCTCGCGTTCGCTCGTGTGATCGACGCGTACGGCGATCGCGTCGCCGCCCGCGGCCCTGATCAGCGTCGCGGTCTCGTTGATGGTCTCTGGCCGCCCGTACGGCGACGGCTTGCCGGTGACGCTGCGGCCCGTGCAGTAGACCGTCGCGCCGGCTTCGGCGAGCGCGCGAGCGATGCCGCGGCCGGCGCCGCGGGTTGCCCCGGCCACGAGAGCCACGCGTCCGGTCAGCGGCCTCTGAGGCGATTTCTTCCGCGTCACGGTCGAACGTTCTGCGGTCGTCATATCTCAATACGGCGGAGCGGTGACATTGGCGACGGGCACAATGCAATGAGACTGGGAACGCCAGAGCTGAGCCATCACATAAATGCGCCACTTTTTGATGCGCAGCGCGGACAGGTCGGAAGCGAGGAGCGCCATCGTCTTTCCCGGTTGCTGTGGGGTTCGCACCGCCGAATACACCCCGCGCGCGCGGACAGCGTATTGAAAATATATCGTTAAGTCTATTAACTAAATTATGTTACGTGGTGGGTGCTACAGGAGTCGAACCGCGCGCTGGACCCGCGCACGAGCAAGGCCTGCTGGCCGTGCTGCCGTTCGAAGACATCACGCAGAATCCTGTCCGACAAAAGGCGGTGCACATGAGCGGATCGCGCGGACACCGCAAGACTAATGCCTCGCGGCGCAACTTCCTCAAGACGGCCGCGGGCGTCGCGGCCGGTACATTCCTCACGCGAACACCGCTCGGTGCGCAATCGGCGAGGATGGCCGGAATGGGGCGCGCCGGCGAACTGGCGCGGATCAACCCGAAGTTCATGATCACGCCGGAGCTCGCGCTCGAATGGAACATGTTCAAGGCCCGGCAGTGCGGCCCGACCTACGCCGGGAGCATCGGCTGGAAGACGTTCACGGACTATCTCCTCGAGCGCATGCCGACGATGGGCGCCGTGGACTTCGACTTCATCGAGATGCCGTACGACCGCTACATCGTCGAAGACTGGCCGGACAAGGCGACGCACATGTACGACTCCGGCAGGGCGGTCGAGAAGCTCGTGTCCGACAGCAAGCCCGTGCCGATGGTCGCGTCGTACGGGATGACGTCGGGCTCCACGCCGAAAGACGGGCTCACCGCGCCGATGATCTTCTACGACCCTTCGAACCCGCCGAGCAACGGGCAGATGGCGGGAAAGATCATGGTGTGCCAAACGACGCACCACCCGGACCCGCCGTACGACCGCAATTTCCTCGACAACTACACGCCGAACGACTACGAATGGCGCTCGCCGGGCAAGTGGCCACCGCTGTTCGTGCCGCCGCCCAAGAGCGAGACGTTCTCCTTCCACGGCCGCTGGGTGTGGAGCCAAGTGGGGCGCTTCGCAGCCGCGGCGATCAAGGGACACGCGGCTGGCCTCGTCATCGTTTACGACCTGTCGCCGGCCGCCGCGCTGGGACTCACGCAGCGCAGCGTCTACACGGTCGACGGGCGCGCGCAGCTCGGCGCCGACTACGTGAACTGTCCGACGCTGACGCTCGACCGCCTCAACGGCGCGAAGGTGCTGGCCGACGCCAGGGCCGGCCGGACGGCCACGCTGACACTCATCGCGAAGTTCCAGCTCGACGTGGCCAAGGCCATCATCGCGTTTCTCCCCGGTAAGAACTATGGCACGCCGCAGGACCAGCAGATCGTGCTCGCGACGCACACCGACGCGATGTCGCTCATCGAGGAGAACGGCGCCTTTGGGATGCTCGGCATCATGTCGTACTTCAACCAGATCCCGAAGGCCTCGAGGCCCCGCACGATCATGTTCTACTTCGACTGCCGTCACTTCATGCCCG
>JAYVYV010000025.1:0-5535 GCA_043783985.1 Acidobacteriota bacterium
TCCCAGCGCGCGAGCGCGCGCGGACGATCGCCGCGTTCATGACCGCGACGCTGGTCGCCGGCGTCATCGGCGGCCCGATCTCCGGCGCGCTGCTGTCGCTGCACGGCGCCGGCGGGCTCGCCGGCTGGCAGTGGCTGTTCCTGCTGGAAGGCGTGCCGTCGATCGTGCTGGGATTCGTGGTGCTGACGGTGCTCGCCGAACGGCCCGAGGACGCCGGCTGGCTCACGGAGCCGGAGCGCACGGCGCTGGTCGCCTGCCTGCGTGAGGACGCGGCCGCGCAGCGGCACGAGACGACGCGGGCGGCGCTGACCAACAGCCGCACCTGGCTGCTGGCGATCGTTTACTTCACGATCCCCGTGACGCTCTATGGCATCGGCTTCTTCCTGCCCCAGATGCTGAAAAAGTCGTCCGGCGCGAGCGACTTCGCCGTCGGCCTGCTGAGCGCGGTGCCGTACGCCGCCGGCGCGATCGCGATGGTCGTGGTCGGACGGAACTCGGACCGCACGCGCGAGCGCCGCTGGCACATCCTGATCCCCGCGCTCGTCAGTGCGTCCGGCCTCGCGCTGAGCGCGGCGTCCACCGGCATCGGCTGGACCGTGCTCACGCTGTCGATCGCGATGCTCGGCCTGGCGTCGATGTTCGGCCCGTTCTGGGCGCTCGCCACCTCGACGATGGGTGGGGTGGGCGCGGCGGCGTCGATCGCGTTGGTCAATTCAGTGGGAAACACGGGCGGCTTCGTCGGGCCCTACCTGCTGGGCGCGATCAACGACGCGACCCACAGCTTCGCGCCCGGCGTGCTGGCGATCGCCGCGATGCTGGCCGGCGGCGCCTCCCTGGTGCTGCTGGTCCGAGATCCCCGTTGACCGGGCCGCCGCCCCCGTTCGTCCGGCCAAACCCGCCGTTGGTCGGAAACGCCCGATTCGCCTGGGCCGAGCGTGCAAGGATGGGACGGTAAACACATGCTTAAGATCCAACATCTCCGCAAGTCGTTCGGCGAGCTCGTCGCCGCCGACGACGTCTCGTTTTCCGTCGAGCGCGGCACGCTGGTGGGCCTGCTCGGTCCCAACGGCGCCGGCAAGACGACCACGGTCTCGATGATCGCCGGGCTGGTGACGCCGGACAAAGGCGACGTGCTGATCGAAGGCGCGCGCCTCAGCGGCGACACCGATCCCAAGAAGCGTCGCATCGGGCTGGTGCCGCAGGATCTCGCGCTCTACGAGGAGCTGAGCGCGCGCGCCAACCTGCGGTTCTTCGGCGCGCTTTACAGCCTGTCGGGTGCGGCGCTCGACCAGGCGATTACGGACGCGCTCACCTTGGTCGGGCTGCTCGATCGCGTCAACGATCGCGTGTCGACCTACAGCGGCGGCATGAAGCGGCGGCTGAATCTCGCTGCCGGCCTGATGCACGACCCCGACATCCTGCTGCTTGACGAGCCGACCGTCGGCGTCGATCCGCAGAGCCGCAACGCCATCTTCGACAACCTCGAGACGCTCAAGCGCCGCGGCAAGGCGCTGATCTATACCACGCACTACATGGAAGAAGTCGAGCGGCTCGCCGATCGCATCGTCGTGATGGACCACGGGAAAGTGATCGCGGAGGACACGCTCGACGGGCTGCAGTCGCGCGTCGCCGGAGTGGGCGGCGGCAAGGCGACGCTCGAAGCGGTGTTTCTCACGCTGACCGGAAGGAGCTTGCGAGACTGATGCCTGTGATCCCGCTTCTCGCGATGATCCGCAAGGATCTGCAGCTGTTCTTCAGCGACCGGCGTTCGGTGATCGTCAGCTTCGTCGTGCCGATCGCGATCGCCTCGTTCTTCGGGTCGATCTTCTCGGGCCCGAGCAACAGCAACGAGCCGGCCAAGATCTCGATCGCGGTCGTCGATCACGACGGCAGCGCGATCTCCAGGGCGATCCTGTCCGGCGCGCAGGGCGACCGCAACCTCAAGGTGGCGACGCCGTCGGAGGACGAGGCGCGCAGCCTGGTCAAGAACGGCAAGACCTCCGTGGCGGTCGTGATTCCGAAGGGCTTCGGCGACGCCGCCGGCTCGGCGTTCTTCGGCGGCGGCGACAAACCGGCGCTCGGCTTCCTCTATGACCCGTCGCGCAACGTCGAGCTGGCGATGGTCCGCGGCGTGCTGACCCAGCACGTCATGGAAGCGGTCAGCCGCGAGATGTTCGGCGGGCAACAGGGACGCGCGATGGTGGAGCGAACGCTGCCGCAGATCGAAGCGTCGGCCGCGATGCCGGCCAACGACAAGCGCCTGTTGATCGACATGCTCGGCTCGGTGCAGAAGTTCTACGCGCGGCCCGAGAGCAACAGCCCGGAGGCGAACCGCCCGCGCGGCATCACCATGCCCTACACGGTAAAGGAAGAGGCGATGACCGCCGGCGCGAACATCGCCTACAACGGCTACGCGCACTCGTTCGCCGGGATGGCGATCCAGTTCCTGCTGTTCGCGATGGCCAACATCGGCGTCGAGATGCTGCTCGAACGTCAGCGCGGGCTGTGGGGCCGGCTGCGCAGCGCGCCGATCTCGAAGACGACGCTGCTGATGGGCAAGGCGATCAGCGGAGCGGCGATCTCCCTGCTGATCCTGCTGGTCTCGTTCGGCTTCGCGATGATCGTGTTCAAGGTGCGCATCCACGGCAGCGTGCTCGGGTTCCTCGGCATCTCGGTCGCCTGCGCGATCATGGCATCGACCTTCGGCCTGCTGGTCGCGGCGCTCGGCAACTCTCCAGCGACCGCGCGCGGCGTGACCACGCTGGCGGTGCTGATGATGGTGATGCTCGGTGGGGCGTGGGTGCCGACGTTCATCTTCCCGGCGTGGCTGCAGCAGTTCACGCTGATCGTGCCGGTGCGCTGGGCGGTCGACGGTCTCGACGCGATGACCTGGCGCGGCATCGGGCTGAGCGGCGCGCTGATGCCGGTGGCGATTCTGCTGGCGTTTGCGGCGGCGTTTTGGGCGATCGCCGCGAGCCGGTTCAGGTGGTCGGAGGGATAGGCGCGCTCGCGAAGGGCTGAGGGCTTAAGGCTTAGGGCTTAAGATCAGCCCATGCGACACCGTCTTTTGCTCGTTGCGGCCGTGCTCGCGCTGCCCGTCCTCGGCCACACCCAGGCGGCGCCGGATCCGCCGGTTTCGGCGCGCGCCAAGGCGCTGCACGAGCGCGCGATCGTGATCGACTCGCACGACGACACCACGCAGCGGCTGCTCTCCGACAAGACCTTCGACATTGCGAAGCGCCAGAAGAACGGCAACGTCGACATCCCGCGCATGCGCGAGGGCGGGCTCGACGGCCTGTTCTTCTCGATCTGGGTGCCGTCCGATGTCACCGGCGTCAAGGCGGTCAACACCGCGAACGCGCTGATCGCGTCCGTGCACAAGGCGGTCGCGGCCCATCCCAACGACCTGCTGATCGCGACCACCGCCGCCGACGTGCGCGCGGCCGCGGCGTCGCACAAGATCGCCGCGCTGATGGGGATGGAGGGCGGCCACATGATCAACGACGATCTGGGGCAGCTCCGCAACTACGCCGCGCTCGGCGTGCGCTACCTGACCCTCACCCATTTCAAGAACAACAACTGGGCCGATGCGTCCACCGACAAGCCGGCGCACCACGGCCTCACTCCGTTCGGCAAGGACGTCGTCCGCGAGCTGAACACGCTCGGGATGATGGTGGACATCTCGCACGTCGCCGACAAGACGTTCTACGACGTGCTGGCGCTGACCAAGGCGCCGGTGATCGCGTCGCACTCGTCGTGCCGCGCGATCGCCAACCATCCGCGCAACATGACCGACGACATGCTGCGCGCGCTCGCGAAGAACGGCGGCGTGGTCATGATCAACTACCACGTCGCGTTTCTCAGCGAGGAGTTCCGGGTCGCGAGCGAGAAGAAGAGCGGCACTGTGGACGTCGCAATGGCGGCGATGTCGAAGAAGTGCGGCGGCAACGAGGCGTGCTCGACGATGGAGGGCGAGCGCCTCGACCACGAGGCGATGTCGAAGGGCGAGCTGCCCATGGTGACGTGGGAGAAGATCGTCGAGCACATCGACCATGCCGTGAAGGTCGCCGGCGCCGACCACGTCGGCCTCGGCAGCGACTTCGACGGCGCGACCATGCCGTTCGGCATGGAGGACGCGTCGAAGCTGCCGAAGATCACCGACGCGCTGCTGAAGAAGGGCTACGCCGAGGCCGACATCGAGAAGATCCTGGGCGGCAACATCCTGCGCGTCATGGAGCAGGTCGAGCGCGTGGCCAAGAGCAGCAAGCCGGCTACGCGGCATTAACCACGAAGACACGAAGGCACGAAGACGCACGAACAAGAACCAGTGAAGGAATGAAACGCTCGGCTAGCGTCGTCATTATCGGGGGCGGGTGCATGGGCGCGAGCGTCGCCTATCACCTGGCGCGCCTCGGCATGACCGACGTGGTGCTGCTCGAGCGCGAGAAGATGCTCGGCACCGGATCGACCGGTCGGAATGCCGGCGGCGTGCGGCATCAGTTCTCCAACGAGGCGAACATCCGGCTCTCGATCGAGTCGATCGGCCTGCTCGAGCGCTTCGCCGACGAGGTCGGCCATCCGATCGACTTCCATCAGGACGGCTATCTCTTCCTGCTGTCGTCGCCGGCCAGCGTCGAGACCTTTCAGCGCAACGTCGCGCTGCAGCGCGGGCTCGGGGTGGACGTGCAGTGGCTCGATGCGCGGCAGGCGGCGGAGATGGCGCCGGGGCTCAGCACCGACGGCGTGCTGGCGGCGACCTTCTGCCAGAAAGACGGCATCGCCGATCCCAACGGCGTGACGATGGGGTTCGCGAAAACGGCGCAGTCGCTGGGCGTGACGATCGAGCGCGACGTCGAGGTCACCGGGATCACCATGACCGCCGGCCGCGTCGCCGCGGTCGAGACGACGCGCGGCACGATCGAGACGCGGATCGTGGTGAACGCCGCCGGGCCGTACGCGCGGCCGGTCGGAACGCTTGCCGGCGCTGACGTGCCGGTCGAGCCGATTCGCCGCCACATTTTCATCGCCGCACCGGGGACCGGCCAGGCCACCATGCAGGTGCCCTCGTCCCACATCATGGTGATCGACTTCGAGACCACCTGCTACTTCCATCGCGAAGGCGCCGGCCTGCTGTTCGGCATGGGCGAGCGGCACGAAACGCCGACCTTCGACACCACGGTGCAGTGGGACTTCCTGCCGCAGGTGATCGACGTCGCCGTCACGCGCCTGCCGGCGCTCGCCGAGGCGTCGATCTCGCACGCGTGGGCGGGGCTCTATGAGATGTCACCCGACGGCAACCCGATCGTCGGCCCCGCCGACGGTGTCGACGGTCTCTTTCTGATCAACGGCTTCAGCGGTCACGGCTTCCAGCACTCGCCGGCCGCCGGCCGCATTCTCGCGGATGTCATCGCCGGCCGTGATCCACACTTCGATCTGACGCCGTTCGCCGCCGGCCGGTTCGCGCGTCTTGGCGCCGCGGCGGGTGAACGCTATGTGGTCTGAGCTGCGCTACGCGATCCGATCGCTCCTGAAAGC
>JAYVYV010000026.1:0-5524 GCA_043783985.1 Acidobacteriota bacterium
TCGATCCGCGTCGGCTGGGATCCGATCCTCGGCCTGGTGCCGTGGGCTGGCGATCTGCTCACCGCGCTCCTGTCGTGCGCCATCGTGCTGCACGCCCACCAGATGCGCCTCCCGCGCATCGTCCAGCTCCGGATGCTGATGAACGTCGCGATCGATCTCCTGGTCGGCGCGATCCCCCTCGTCGGCGACGCGGCCGACGCATTCTGGAAATCGAATTCGATGAACATGGCGCTGCTCGAGCGTTACGCGGCCGGGCCGCGGCCGGCCTCCGCGGGCGACTGGCTGTTCGTCGCCGGCATCCTCGCCGCGATCGTGGGCGTTGCCCTCGTTCCGCTGGTCGTGGTGTACTGGCTGGCGACGGTGTTGTGGCCCCGCGTATGAAAACCTCTGTGTCCTCAATGCCATTGGTGTCCTCCATGTCGTCGGGTCGTCTGTTTCTCATCTCGCCGGCCAACTGCGGCGGACGGCGCGCGGCGCAGCTCCTGTCGCCCAACGCGAGGTTCGCCCTGGCCGCCGCGCTGCGAACGGCCGACGGCGCGCCGCTCGGCGATCTGTTCAGCTTCATGAGCGGCCTGTACTTCCGCGGCAAGCTGGCGTACGCGCGCCGGTTCGCGCGGCCCGTCGAACCGGACAACCCGGTGGCCGGCAGCGGGATTCACGTCATCACCGCGACGGCGGGTCTGCGCAGCCCCGACACGCTCGTCACCCGGGCGGCCGTGCAGGCGTTCGGCAACGAAGCGATCGACGCGGACAATGCGAGGTACCGGCGGCCCCTCGAAGCCAGCGCACGCGCGCTGCTCGCCGAGATCGGGCCGGAGTGCGACGTCGTGCTGCTCGGGAGCATCGCGTCGCCGAAGTACGTCGACATCCTCACCGGCATTTTCGGCCGCCGGCTGCAGTTTCCAGTCGCGTTCGTCGGCCGCGGCGACATGAGCCGCGGCGGGCTGTTGCTGCGCCACGCCAGCGAGGGCGTCGAGCTCGACTACGTGCCGGTCCTGGGCGCGTCGCTGCACGGCGCGCGTCCGCCGAAGCTGCCGCCCCTGGCTCGGCTAAAGCCTTCGCCCTACGGGACGCCGTAACGCCGCGACCGTAGTAACGCGAGCGCGCGACCGTAGCGCGAAGGCTTCAGCCGAGCGATCCATGAAACCGATCAAGATCCCCCGAGATCGAGACCACGCCGTCCTGACCGTCGACGGCAAGGACGTCAGGCTCACCAACCTGCGCAAGATCTTCTGGCCGGAGATCGGGCTCACCAAGGGCGACCTGCTGCAGTACTACGCGGACGTGGCGCCCGCGCTGCTGCCGCACATCCGCGATCGCGCGATGGTCATGAAGCGCTACCCGCATGGCGCGGCGGGCGGCTTCTTCTTCATGAAACGCGCGCCCTCGCCGCGCCCCGCGTGGCTCGAGATCTGCGCCATCGATCACGGATCGAAGGGCGTGATCGACTTCCCGATGATTCAGGATCGCGCGGCGCTGCTGTGGGTGATCAATCTAGGCTGCATCGATCTCAACCAGTGGTACGCGACCTGCGACGATGTCGGCCGGCCGGACTACGTCCATTTCGATCTGGATCCCGGCGCCGGCGCCACGTTCGAGCGCGTGCTCGAGACCGCGCTCGTCGTGCGCGAGGCGCTCGACGCGCTGAAGATGCCCTCTGTCGTGAAGACCACCGGATCGAAAGGCCTGCACGTCTACGTCCCCATCGTGCGAGGTCCGGAGCAGGGCGACGTGCGCACGTTCGCGCACGTCCTGGCGCAGGAGCTGGCGCGCCGCCATCCGGCTCTGATCACCGCGGAGTATCGCGTCGCGAAGCGGCCGCGCGGGCGCGTGCTGGTGGACTACAACCAGAACCGTTGGGGCAGCACGCTGGCATCCGTCTACTCCGTGCGGCCCAGGCCCGACGCGACCGTGTCGACCCCGGTGACCTGGAAGGAGGTCGAACGGGGCGTGCGCATCGAAGACTTCACGGTGCGTAACGTTCCGGCCCGCGTCGCGAAGGTCGGCGACCTCTGGAAGCCGCTGCTCGGCCGGCGCGGGCGCTTCAACCTGTCGCAGTACGTGTAACATCTGCGCATGCCGCGCAGGGTGACACGGCGCGAATTCATCGGGACCGCCGTCGCCTCCGCCGCGATTGCGGGCACGAGCGGCAGCGCCTCTCCGGCGCGTCGTCCCGGCGTCCTGTTCCGAGCGAAGCCCGAGGCCACCTCGATGAACACCATCGCCGAGCGATACGTGAAGCTCGTGCTGGCTGTCGGCCAGCATGACCCCGACTATGTGGACGCATACTACGGTCCCGCCGAGTGGAAGACGGAGGCCGGGCGGCTGAAGATGCCGCTGCCGGCGATCGACGCCGCCGCGGCGCGGCTGCTCGCCGACATCCCGCCGTTGTCCGACGCGGATCGGCGCGACGAGATGGTGGCGCTCAGGCACGCCTACCTGAAGCGGCAGCTCGAAGCGCTCCGCACACGCGTCAGCATGCTGCGGGGCGGGAAGATGACCTTCGACGAGGAATCGCAGGCGCTCTACGACGCCGTCGCGCCGGTGCATCCCGAGTCGTACTTCGCGCAGGCACTGCGCGAAATCGAGCCGCTGCTGCCGGGCGCGGGCGCGCTGGTCGATCGCTACGACGCCTTCCGGCAGCGCTTCATCATTCCGTCGCCCCGTCTGTCGCGCGTGTTCGACCGGGCCATCGCCGAAGGCCGGAAACGGACGCTGGCGCACGTGCAGCTGCCGCCCAACGAGAGCTTCACCGTCGAGTACGTGACCAACAAGCCGTGGAGCGGCTACAACTGGTATCAGGGCAGTTACCGCAGCCTGATTCAGGTGAACACCGATCTGCCGATCTACATCGATCGCGCCGTCGATCTCGCGTGCCACGAAGGCTACCCGGGCCATCACGTCTACAACGTACTGCTGGAGCAGCGCCTCGTGCGCGATCGCGGCTGGGTGGAATTCACGGTCTACCCGCTCTTCTCGCCGCAGTCGCTCATCGCAGAAGGCACGGCGAACTACGGCATCGAGGTCGCGTTTCCTGGCGACGAGCGGGCGAGGTTCGAGCGGGATGTGCTGTACCCGGAGGCGGGCCTCGATCCGTCGCAGGCCGCGGCATATGCGCGGGTCCAGGCTCTGGTCGATCGCCTGGCCTACGCCGGCAACGAAGCCGCGCGCAACTATCTGAACGGCACCTTCGATCGCCGGCAGACGACGGCCTGGCTCTCGGAGTACGCCATGATGTCGCCGGTGCGGGCGGAGCAGCGCACGCGCTTCTTCGACACGTACCGCAGCTACGTGATCAACTACAACCTCGGGAAGGATCTGGTGCAGCAGTACGTCGAGTCGAGGGGCACGCGGTGGAACGAGTTCGTCCGCCTGCTCGCCTCGCCGCGGCTGCCGTCGGGCCTGCGCGCGCCCGCCGATCTGCCGCGCTGATGACCCCGGCCTTTCCGCCTCCAGGCGTCGAGCTGCCGGCGAAGTTCGGCGACATCGACATCTACCTGTTCGACCAGCTGCTGCGCGGCCGCTTCGACCGGCGTCCGCGGCTGCTCGACGCCGGGTGCGGGGACGGCCGCAACCTGACGTATTTTTTCCGTCGCGGGTTCACGTGCTTCGGTATCGATCGGGATCCCGCGGCGATCGAGCGCGTCCGCGCGCGTGGCGCGCAGCTGGCGCCGGACCTGCCGCTCGAGAATTTCCAGTCCGGCGAGCTGGACCACCTGCCCTGGGACGCCGCGAGCATGGACGCCGTCGTCTGCAGCGCGGTCCTGCACTTCGCGTCCGATCTCGCGCACTTCGATCGGATGGTGCGGGAGTTGTGGCGCGTGCTCGCCCCGGACGGGATGCTGTTCGCGCGGATGGCGTCGAACATCGGCCTCGAGAAGGCGATCGGCGAGGCCGGGCGGCGCGCGCACCTGCCGGACGGTTCGGATCGGTTCGTGGTGGACGAGGCGATCCTGCTCGAGCGGACGCGGCAGCTGGGCGGTCAGCTGCTCGACCCGATCAAGACGACGAACGTCCAGCAGCAGCGCTGCATGACCACGTGGTGCGTCGGGAAGACATGACGACGTTCGACGTTCGTCGTCAGTCGCCGAGCAGCTCGCCGACGCCCTTGAAATCCTCGACGTGATCGGCAACGGCTTTGATCACCATCAGCAGCGGCACGGCGAGCAGCATCCCCCACACGTTCCAGACCCAGCCCCAGAACAGCAGCCCGATGAAAACCGCGACGGCGTTCATGCGCGCCGCGCGGCTCGTCAACCACGGCGTGAGGAGAAATCCCTCGAGACTGGTGATCAGCAGCGCGACGCCGCCGACCACGAGCGCCATCCGCAGGTTGCCGAACTGGAGGAACGCGACCACCGTCGTGACGCCGGTCACAATCACCGGCCCGAAGTAGGGAATCGAGTTGAAGACGCCCGCGAGAATGCCCCATACAGCCGCCTGCTCCACGCCGAGCGCCCTGAACGCGATCCACGTCGCCACCGCCACGATTGTGCTCGTGAGCACCTGCATCAGCAGGAACCTCTCGATCTGGCGGTCGATCTGCGTCAGGATCTGCACTGTAAGCTTCTTGTCGGACAACGACGGCCCGACGATTTTCACGAGCTTGCGCCGGTACAGATCGCCGGATGCGAGCAGGAAGTAGACCAGGAACAGGATCAGCACGAACTGTCCGGCGGCCGCCACGACGCCGATGGATCCCCACATCACGTAGTCGCTGACGTTGATGGGCGGCGCTTCGACCTGCACGCGCTGCACGCCCGAGGGCGGCGGCGGCGGCGCCGCCGCGGCGGCCGCCTTCTCCAGCTCGGTGGCAGCCTTCTGCACCTGCTGGATAGCCGTGGCGGCGGTCGGCCGGTCGTTCTCCATCGACTGCCGCAGCCGCTTGGCCGCTTGCGGCAGCTGCCCGACGATGGCGCTGGCTTGAAAGCGAAGGCCGTAGAGCAGCCAGCCACTCGATCCCACGAGCGAGACGAGCACGACCGCGGCGCCCAGCGCTCGGGGAACGCGTCGGCGCTCCATCCAGGCGACGATCGGCTCCAGCGCGTAGCTGATGAGCACGCTCAGCACGATCGGGATGATCATCGCCTGCGCGTACTGCAGCACCAGGACGATGGCGAGCGCTGCCAGGACCGTCAAGGCCGCGCTTCGGATGTCGACCGGCATCCGAAGCGCCAGGGGCTCTTCGGACTGCGGAGTGCGGAATGCGGATTGCGAATCGACGACGGATTGCTGATCGACGACGGGTTGCGGATCGGCGACAACGGCCTTCAGGCTCACGGCTTCAGCTCCTCAAGTTGCAGCGCTTTATTGATGGCGACAGCGGCCTTGACGCCCTCGGCGGCCGCGACGACGACAAACTGCGCGTCGCGGGATGCGTCGCCGGCCACGAACAGCCGAGGGACATTGGTGTCGCACAGCGAGCCGGTGGCGACGGTCCCCCGCCGATTGTGCCTGCACCCGAGCGAGATCGCCAGGCTGGACTGCGGATGCTGTCCGGTCGCGAAGAAGAGCGCGTCGCGTG
>JAYVYV010000027.1:0-5520 GCA_043783985.1 Acidobacteriota bacterium
CGGAACGGCAATTGCGAGACACGCGTCATGCGACGCGCATTCCGCGAAGCGCTGATGTCGGCGGGCACCGTGGTGATCCTGCTGCTGGTGCTGATCGCCTTCGACGATCGCGTCCGCGATCACCTCTCCCGGCGTGTGGTCGCGCGTCCGTCGGTGGAACTGGCGAGCGCGGGACGACAGCTGGGAGATTTCACAACCGTGATCGTGGGCGTCGCCCGCGATCAAAGCCTCGGACATGCTCCGCTGCTGATCTTCACGCTGGCGGCGGCGGTGCTGGTCCTCTTCATGCTGCGAACCTAGATGCCCATAGTCCTCGCGATCGAACCCGACCGGCGCCAGGCTGCGCACCTCACCGCCATCGTGCGGCACCAGGTCGGCGCGGAGCTGGTGCTCGCCCACACCACGGAAGGCGCGCTCGACGCGATCGGCAACCGCGTGCCCGATCTCGTGCTCGTACCCGCGCTCCTCTCCCCCCAGGACGATGCCGCGCTGGCGGCCGCGCTGCGCGTCATCGCCGCCGCCGCGCATGTCCGCACCCTGACGATTCCGGTGTTGGCCAGCGGGATCGCACACGCGCCCAGGGAGGGATTGCTGTCGAAATGGCGCAAGAGCCGTCCCGCCTCGCCCGAGCCCGACGGCTGCGATCCGGCGGTCTTCGGCGAACAGATTACGGCGTACCTGCAGGAAGCCGCGGCGGAGCGCGCCGAGATGGAAGACGTTCTGGGCGAGGACGAACCGGCGGAGGTTGCCTCCAGGATCGCGGCGTCACCTGCGGCGATGGCGATCGCGGCCGGCCCCGAACTTCCGCACGAGACGCCGACACGACACGGCGGCATCGACGTCGAGGCGGCCGCGCTGTTCGAAGAACCGTTGATCGATCTCTCGGACGAACTCGCGAGCCTGTCGTCCGACGCGCACGACGAGCTGTTCGACGGCGAGCAGGTCGGCGTCTACACGATCCCCGAAGAGACCGGCAAGCCGGCATTCGAGCCGTTCGATCTGCTGCCCGCGATTCAGGAACCGCGGGCGATCGCGGAGCCGTTTTTCGACACGGTCGCTCAATCCCCGGAAGTCGCGGCGCCCGCGCACGTCGCGGAGCCTCCGGAAGTCGCGGAGGTTGCGGACGCCACCACGTTCGCGGAGCTCGCTGAGTTCGCGGACCTCGCAGCCCCCGCGGACGTCCCTGAACCCGCACTGGCCGCGCTGACCGAACTCGTGGAGGCCTTCGGCGAGTCAGGGTTCGTCGCGCCTCGGCTGGCCGAACCGATCGTCGTCGAGCCGGGGTCGGCCGAACCGATGTTCGCAGAGCCGCTGGAATCGCCGCGGGCGGATATCGAGCCCTGGGTGCCGATGTACCTGACCCCTGGGCGCATGTGGCCGGCGCTCGAAGGCGTGCCGGCCGAGACGCCAGTGGCGCGCGTGGAGCAACCGGACTGGATCGAGCTCGTCGCCTCGCTCCGCCAGGACCTGGAGCGGCGGCGCACCGATCCGGCGTCCGCTGCGGCCGATTCGATCGCGGCGCGTCCGTCCGACGGCGTCAACGCGGAGACCGATCGCCTCGTCAGGAAACAGCGAACGCACGCGCAGAAGGCGAAGCCGGTTCAGGACGAGTGGGGATTCTTCGACCCGGAACAGTGCGGCTTCTCGACGCTGCTCGCGAAACTGGAGGAAATCACGGACGACGGAACGGTGGTCTAACGACGAGAAGAGGCCGTCGTGATGCGGTCGGGAGGACGGCGCGCGCAAGTCGACGCATCGTGGACCTCAATGCACGCCGCGCGACATCTGTAATGTCGCCGGGTCGGCGCCAAGGCGGCGTATCGCCGTCTCCCACAGTCGATCGGCGGGCGTGTTGAAAATCAGATCGCGATCGACGTCGCTCATCAGCCACGACGACTCCTCGAGCTCGGCCTCGAGCTGACCCGGACCCCATCCTGAATAGCCGACGATGAGCCGCGTGCGCGGCGGCGGGACCGGTTCGAGCAGGCGGCGCAGCAGATCGGGTGACGTGGACAGGTAAAGGCCGTCCGCGATCCTCATTCCGCGCCGCTCTTCCGCTTCGTCGGGCTCTTCGCCCACCAGCACCCAGCTCCGCTGCGGTTCCACCGGTCCGCCGATCCAGATCTGCAGATCGCGCTCGGTGGACACGGGCGGATCGAGGTTCACGGTGACGCGGCCCGTCGTCACGAGCGGGCGGTTCACCACCAGGCCGAACGCCCCCTCCTCGCTGTGCTTGCACAGCAGCACGACGGTGCGGCTGAAGTTCGGATCCATGAGCTGGGGCATGGACAGCAGGAAGGACGGCGCGAGCGACGACGAAGGACGCATCACTCAGATGATAGCGCGCGCGCTTTTTCAGCGTCGGCCGGAGAGGGATGACGTCAGGCGCGCTCATCCGTGGACGCGTCGCCGTGTGGAACGTTGCCCAGCGCGACCGCGACGTTGCGGCGCAGACCGTGCGCCTTCGTGCGTTTCATGGGGCTGCCGCGGAGCGCGGCCGACATCTGGTCGTCGGGCCGCTGCGCCAGCGTCAGCAGGTCGACGCGATCCCACGCCGGGCGCGGCTGCCACGCGGGGTCCCCCGAGCGCGGCGCCGCGGCGTTCCAGGGGCATACTTCCTGGCAGACGTCGCAGCCGTACACGTGCGACCCGATGCCGGCGCGGTGCGCCTCCGGCATGTCGCCGCGCAGCTCGATCGTCAGGTACGAGATGCAACGCGTCGAGTCGAGCACGCCCGGCGCGACGATCGCCTGCGTCGGGCACGCCTCGATGCACAGCGTGCAGCTGCCGCATTGATCCGTCGAGGGCGCGTCCACCTCGAGCGCCAGGCTGCAGATGATCGCCGCGAGAAAGATCCACGATCCGATCCCGGGGTTGATGACGCAGCTGTTCTTCCCGATCCAGCCGACGCCGGCGTGCTGCGCGTAGACGCGCTCCTGCACCGGCCCGGTGTCGACGTACGCGCGGGCCTCGAAAGCCTCGGGCGATCGCTCCCGCATCCAGGCGAGCAGCGACTCGAGCCGGGCGCCGATCACGTCGTGGTAGTCGTCGCCCCACGCGTAGCGTGCGATCTGCGCGCGCGCGGGATCGGCGCATTCCGTCGAGTACGGGCGGTCGGTGTTGTACAGCGTGCCGGTCACGATGACGGTCTGCGCGGAAGGCACGACGCGGCGAACGTCGGCGCGGCGATCCGCCGAGCGATGCAGGTAGGCCATCTCGCCGGCGTAGCCACGGGCCAACCACTCGGAAAAGAACCGGAGCTCGGGATGATCGACGGCCGGCGCGATCCCGCAAAGTTCAAAGCCGAGCTCCGCGGCTTTCGCTTTGATCTCTGACGATGTCATGGCTAAGGGCTAAGGGCTAAGGGCTGAGGGCTGAGACCAACGACGCGCAATCCATCAGCCCCAAGCCTTCAGCCCCAACACGCAGGCGCCAGCGTCAGCGTTTTCCGACGAGCTGGCGCAAAACGTACGGGAGTATCCCGCCGTGACGGAACGCGACGAGTTCCTCCGGCGTGTCGATGCGCGCCACGGCCTGGAACTCGGTCACCTTGCCGGCCTCACCCGCCGCGCGGACGGTGATGACACCGCCAGGCCGCAGCCCCTGCGCGATGCCGGTGAACTCATAGCGCTCGCGGCCGGTCAGGGAGAGCGACGAGGCGTTCACGCCCGGCTGGAACTGCAGCGGCAACACGCCCATGTTGACGAGGTTGCTGCGGTGGATGCGCTCGAAACTTTCGGCGACGACCGCCTGCACGCCGAGCAGCAGCGTGCCCTTGGCCGCCCAGTCGCGGGACGATCCGGATCCGTATTCCTTCCCGGCGATCACGATGAGCGCGATCCCTTCGTCCTTGTACCTCATCGCGGCGTCGTAGATCGTCTGCACCTCGCCGTCGGGCTGGTGCGTGGTCCAGCCGCCTTCGGTGCCGGGCGCCATCTGGTTGCGCAGCCGGATGTTGGCGAACGTGCCGCGCAACATCACCTCGTGGTTGCCGCGCCGCGCGCCGTAGGAGTTGAAGTCGGTCGGCTGGACGCCGTGCGCCATCAGGTACTTCCCCGCCGGGCTGTCGGTCTTGATCGATCCGGCGGGCGAGATGTGATCCGTGGTGATGCTGTCGCCGAGCAGGGCGAGGACGCGCGCCGCGGTGATGTCGCGGACCGGCGTCGTCTCCATCGTGATGTGTTCGAAGAACGGCGGGTTGCGGATGTAGGTCGAGTCGGGCTCCCAGGCGAAGCGATCGCCGCCGGGCACCTGCAGCCCTTTCCAGCGCGGGTCGCCGCCGAAGACATCCGCGTACTGCTCGCGGAACATCGCCGACGTCACCGCGGTGAGCATCGTCTCCTGGATCTCGCGCTCGGTGGGCCACAGCTCGCGCAGGTACACCGGAACACCCTTCTGGTCGGTGCCGATCGGCTCGCTCGTCAGGTCGATCGTCATCGTGCCGGCCAGCGCGTACGCGACGACGAGCGGCGGAGACGCCAGGTAGTTGGCCCGCACCTGCTGCTGGATGCGCCCTTCGAAGTTGCGGTTGCCGCTCAGGACCGACGCGACCACCAGGTTGCGCGCCTCCACTTCCGCGGACACGTCGTCGGGCAGGGGGCCGCTGTTGCCGATGCAGGTCGTGCAGCCGTAGCCGACCAGGTTGAAGCCGAGCGCGTCGAGATACAGGTCGAGCCCGGACTTGCGCAGATACTCGGTGACGACCTTGGACCCCGGCGCGAGGCTGGTCTTCACCCACGGTTTGCGCGTCAGACCGCGCGCGAAGGCCTTCTTGGCGACGAGGCCGGCGCCGATCATGACGCTCGGGTTCGACGTGTTCGTGCAGCTCGTGATCGCGGCGATGACGACGGCGCCGTGCGCCAGCGCCGTCGTGACGGCCGGCGCCTCGGCCAGCGCGGCGGACGCCCCGCCGGTGGTGGCCGACACGTGCGACGACCCGGCCGCTTCGGCGCCTTTCTTCGACGAGGACGCCATCATCGATCCGAGCGCCGCCTGGAACCCGCTCTTGGCCTGCTTCAGCGACACGCGATCCTGCGGACGCTTGGGACCCGCCAGGCACGGCTCCACCGTCGCCAGATCGAGCTCGACGCAGTCGGTGTACGCCGGATCCGGATCGCCGGGTTGCCGGAACATCCCCTGCGCCCTGGCGTAGGCCTCGACGAGCGCGACCTGTTCCGGCTCGCGGCCGGTCAGCTTCAGGTAGTCGAGCGTCATCGCGTCGATCGGAAAAATCGCGATCGTCGCACCGTACTCGGGACACATGTTGCCGAGCGTCGCGCGATCCGCGATCGTCAGGTGCTCGAGGCCCGGACCGAAGAACTCGACGAACTTGCCGACGACGCCGTGCTTGCGCAGCTTCTCGGTGATGGTCAGCACGAGATCGGTCGCCGTCGCGCCCTCGAGCATCGTGCCGGTCAGGCGAAAGCCGAGCACCTGCGGGATCAGCATCGAAATCGGCTGGCCGAGCATGGCCGCTTCCGCTTCGATGCCGCCCACGCCCCATCCCATCACCCCGAGCCC
>JAYVYV010000028.1:0-15695 GCA_043783985.1 Acidobacteriota bacterium
AACTGCATCTCGCCGATCGGCCGCAGGCCGGCCAGCGCCGCGCCGACGCATGCGCCGAGCACCGCGCCTTCCGCGAGCGGCGCGTTCAGGATGCGATCGCCGAACGCCACCAGCAACGGCCGGAGCAGCAGGAAGGCGTTGCCGTACGACCCGCCGACGTCTTCCCCAAACACGAACGCGCGCGGATCGCCCTCGAGCGCGTCACGAATGCCGAGCGTCACCGCTTCGAGAAAAGTACTGCCCGAGCGGTCGAACGGACCGAGCGGCTCGACCGCCGGCAGCCCCGCCGATGCCGCGCCGGCGGCCTCCTCGGCCTCGATCGGGTCCGTCCGCGTGCGCGGCGGCTCTCCGGCGCCCACGCCAACGCCCGCCTCCGCTCCATCCGGCCACGGCGCCGCGATGACGCGCACCGCCTCGGCCTCGACGATCGACAGCACCTCGGTCTTGATCTCCGCCAGGCGTCCCGGCTCGATCACCCCTTCGGCCTCCAGCCGCGCCGCATACGACGGGATCGGATCGCGCGCCGACCAGAAGCGATAGAGCTCGGGATTCGCATAGCCCGAGCCGGCCGCCGGATAGTCCCAGCCGGGCTGCGGATCGCGGCCGAGATACAGCATGTCGTCGTGATGGGCGTGGCCGCACATCCGCATCGACACCGTCTCGATGAGGGTCGGGCCATGGCCCGCGCGCGCGCGCTCGGCGGCCCAGCCGAACGCACCGGCAATCGCCTCCGGATCGGTACCGTCGATCGTCACGCCGGGCACGCCGTAGCCCGCCGCCTTGTCGGCGAACACACGCACCGCCGACTGATCGCTCACCGGCGTCGACAGCGCCGTCTGATTGTTCTGGACGCAGAAGATCATCGGCAGCTTCCGCGCGGCGCACAGGTTGATCGCCTCGTGCCACTCGCCGAGCGACGATCCGCCTTCGCCGATGAACGAGACGGCGACGCGCTGCGAACCTTCGCGGGAAAACGCCATCGCCATGCCCGACAGCGTCAGGGTGGCGATCGTCAGCGGCGAGGCGGGCAGCAGAATCCCCCAGTCGAGATCGCCGTAGCCGAAATCCTTGCCGTCGGTCGGCGGGCCGGCTTTCGCCATCTGCGAGTTCAGCACCATGCGCACGGTGGCCGGCTCGGGGCGCATCGCCAGCGTGACGCCGAGGTCGCGAATCATCGGGCCGATGACGTCGCCGTGCCAGGCTGGACGCTCGGCTAAAGCCTTCGCGCTACCTGATGCAACCCTCGCGCTCCGTGATGCAACCTTCGCGCTACTCGATGCAGCCTGAGCGCTGCCTGGCGCCGCCGTCGCGCTCCCCGACGCCGTCCTGGCGCCACGAAACGCCGCACCTCGTCGCAGGCGCATCGCCGCGCCGTAGATTGCTTCCTGACCCAGCGAACGGAAGCCCTTGCCCTGCAGCGCCGTCGCGCCGAAACGCACCTCGCCGCCGAGAAAGAACGTCTTGAGGCGGTTGTCGGTGGCACGCGTCAGCAGCATGCCGCGCAGGATCTCGAGGCGCTCGTCGCGCGTCAGCGACGCGGCGATCGCCGCGCGGCGGAGAAAACCGTCAGCGGCATCGAGCAGCTCGGCATGCGCCTGCGTCATCCGCGCCGCGGCGCTGGTCCGCGGCGCGGTCTCGGGCAGGCCTTCGGGCAGCGCGCGCGCCTCGAGCCGCTGCTTCAGCTCGCGCCGCAACAGCGGCCGCGCCGCCTCCATCGCCCCTTCGTCCCGCAGTTCGCGTCCGCCCGTGGCCTTCTCGAACGCCTCGAGGGCGTCGGCCAGCGCGAACGGGTGACGATCGGCGACGAACGCGCCGAAGCGGCTCGCCAGACCGGTCAGCGTGTCGAGCTCAGCAGGCTTCGCCATAGGACACGAATCGTATCAAACCCGACGACTCGATTTGCAGGCGTTGTCCCGAGCGCATCGACGCGAACTCCGCGGGCTCCAGCGAGATGACCGGGAAGGACTTGCCGTACATGACGTCGGCGACGATTGACGCGAGCGCGAAAAAGGCGTCGGGGCCCGTCGTCAGAATCGCCGCCGGCGCCGTCCCCGCCCTCACCGCCTCCAGCAGCACCGCGGTCGTCGTCGACGATCCTTTGCTGAACGGCACGGCGAGGATGCGTCCGGCCGCGCGCACGCCGGCGAGCGGGTGGTGCTTGTCGATGATCTCGCCGGTGTGAAAGTCGTAGCCGCCCCAGAACGACAGCGCGTCGTTGGTGACCAGCGCCTCCCCTTCCGCCCGGCCGGCGACGACGACGCGTCCGGTGATCAGGCGATCTGCCACAACGACTCGTCGCGGACCACGCGGCCTTCGATGGCGGAGCGGACACAGTCGGCGAGGCTGCCGAATGTCACCCGCGTGTTGAGCAGGCTCGGCGCGTAGTAGGCGTACTTGGCGGAGTTGGTCATGAGCGTCTTGATCTCCGGCGGCAGCATCGGCGACGCGAGGATGCAGGTGTCGAGCGTGATCTGCGCGCCGAACGCCACGATCGGGTCCAGGACACCGGTCTCGTGTGCGCGCTCTTTCATCAGCCGGCTCGACGTGATGAGGAACTTGACGCGCGGGTGCGCGCGCCGGCCCGCGACGAGCGGCGCGAGGAGGCTGAACTCGGCGAGCGAGAAATGCGGGCTGCCGAGAATCACCATGTCGAGCTCGCGCCCGTCCGCGGTGGTGAGCTGTGCGCGCGCCGCGCGAAGATCGGCGACGGTGATCTCGATGGTCGCCTCCGGCGCGCCGCCGTGAAAGGCCGCCTCGAGCGTCGGCGCCTCGGGCGTCACGCCCACCATGTGAAACAGGGCGACGCGGCCGGACGAAGCGGCGGCAGCCGCGAACGCCTTCAGCTGATCCTCGGCCGGCGAGACGACCACGCCGTCGATGACCGGGATGTTCTCGTCGGCGAGCGTGCCGACCAGATGCCCGAGCACGGCGAAGAACTGATCGTCCTGCTGGAGCGCCCGCGGTACGCCGGCGAGACGCAACAGCATCCGGCCGCCCCGGTTTTCCAGGAGGTGGAGGCCGAAGGCCGGCACGCGGCCGGTGATCGCGCAGCAGATGTCGAGCAGGTCGGGGTACCGCTCGGTGCGCGCGCCGATCACCGAATTGGCGAAACTGATCGCGTTCGACTCCCCCCAGGCAATCTGCTGGCCGAACACAGGACGCATGTGCGTCTGGTACGGCGCGCAGGTCCAGGTCGGCACCGCGCCCATGCGTTCGTACGCGAGCATCTGCCGCGCCGCCTTGGCCGCCCACTCGGGCTTCACGGCCCAGTCCTTCCACCCGCACTCGTCCACGCCGCTGACGTTCAGGCTGGTCGGCACCGCCACGCGGGCGCCCAGCGACGCGAGGCGCTCGGCGAACTCCAGCGTCGCGTCGCCGAGGTAGATCGTACTGTCGATGTGCGCCTGCGAGATGTCCATCAGCTCGGTGGCGCCGTAGACATCCGCCATCCGTACGAGAATCGACATCGCGAACGCCTGCGCCGGCCCGCCGTCGCCGTCGGCCATCGCCCGATCGCGATCGCTCAGATTCAGCACTGCGGTTAACTATAATCCCGGCATGCGAAGAACATTTCTCATCGTGGCGGCGGCGGTGCTCTCGATCGCGTGGCCGGCGGCCCAGACGCCTCCAGCCGCCGGCGTGACGATTCTCCGGCCGGCGCGCGTCTTCGACGGCGACGCGATGCACGACGGGTGGGCCGTTCGCGTGAAGGGGGAACGGATCGACGCCGTCGGTCCCGATGCGGGCGTCGCCGCGGCCGGCGCGGCGGTGATCGACCTGCCGGGCGCGACGCTGACGCCGGGCCTGGTCGACGGGCACTCGCACATCCTGCTGCACGCGTACAGCGAGGCGTCGTGGACCGATCAAGTGTCCAGGGAAGGACTGGCGCTCCGGGTCGCGCGCGCGACGAACCATCTGCGTGCGACGCTGCTGGCCGGCTTCACCACCGTCCGCGATCTCGGGACCGAAGGCGCGCAGTACGCCGACGTCGAGTTGCGCGACGCGGTGCGGCAGGGCATCATTCCCGGCCCGCGCATCCTCGCGTCGACCAAAGCCATCGTCGCCACCGGGAGCTATCAGCCGAAATTCGTCGCCGAGTGGAGCGTGCCCCAAGGCGCCGAGGAGGCCGACGGTGTCGACAGCCTGATGCGCGTCGTGCGCGATCAGATCGGCAAAGGCGCCGACTGGATCAAGCTGTACGGCGATTACCGGTGGGGACCGCTGCCCGGTTCACACCCGACCTTCACGCTGGACGAGATGAAACGCGCGGTCGAAACCGCCGACGCCGCCGGCGTCCCGGTCGCGGTGCACACCAGCACGCCCGAAGGGATGCGGCGCGCCGCGCTGGCCAACGCCGCCACGATCGAACACGGCAACGACGGCACGCCGGAGATCTTCAGGCTGATGGTCGAGCATCACGTCGCGTGGTGCCCCACGCTGACGGCGGGCGCCGGTCCGTGGCCGCCCTCCGATCCGGACTCGGCGGCGAACGTGCGCAAACGCGCGGTGTTCAAGGCGGGGCTCGACGCAGGCGTCACGATCATCAACGGCAGCGACGTGGGGACCTTCCCGCACGGCGACAACGCGCGCGAGCTCGAGGCGATGGTCGCCTACGGGATGACGCCGGCCGCCGCGGTCAGGAGCGCCACGTCCACGGCCGCGCGCGTGCTGCGCATGGAGGACCAGATCGGCCGGGTGAAGACGGGACTCTTCGCCGATCTCGCCGCCTTCGACGGCGATCCGACGAAAGACGTCGCGGCGCTGCGGCGCGTGAGGTTCGTGATGAAAAACGGGATCGTCTACAAACAGTAGACGGCCGGGGGCCCGCGGGTGTCTTTCTTCTAGAAGTCGAACCGTACGCCCAGTTGCCCCTGGAACGGCGCGAGCGCGACCGCCGGCTGGCCGAAGTTGACGGCCTTCTGGTTGCCGATGTAGTTGCCGTAGTTGACGGTGTTGAACAAATTGAACGTCTCGAACATCAGCTCGACGCGCCGGCCGCCGACGCGAAGGACCTTGCCAATCCGCAGATCGGTGTCCAGGTACCTGTCGCCGCGCCCGGCATTCGGCTGAAGCATGACGCCGTTCACGATCGGCCGGTCGTTGACGTTTCGATCCCGATTATCGTCGGTGCCCGTGATGATGTTGTAGGGCGGCGCCGACGCGGCGGTGACCACGGCGCCAACCTGAATATCGAGCGGAAGACGGTAGACGGCATTCCCGACGAATCGATGCCGGATGTCGTTGAGGGTGGGTCCCCAGTTGTTCGGGCTGTAGGCATCGTTGGCGTCGACCGGGGCGTCGAGACCGAACGCCCGCATCCAGCTGTACGAGGCGTCGAACGACAGATTCCGGCGGACCCTGCGCGTCAGTTGCATCTGGAACTGGTTGGTGCGTGACGAGGCGTCCCAGGCGTTGACGTTCAGGATGATCCCGCTCGACAGCACGGGGTACGTGGCATCCGATCGTCGCGCATTCACGTTGTACGAGCGTTGCAGGTGTTGACCGACGATCCGGCTGTAACTCGCCGAGACGACCGTCGAATCCGCGAGCTGCCGCTCGATGCCCAGCGTGAACTGTTGCGTGGAGGGAAAACGCGCGAGCGATTGTGGAACGGGGACCGACACCGACGCGCTTCCCGTTTTCGACAGTGCGGACATCGGCATGGGGTCGGGAAACGCCAGGTTCGGCAGGCCGGTAATCCGGACGTCGTTGCCGAAGGCCGACGAGAGATAGTCCGGGTAATTCACAATCGACCCGGTCGGAAACCGGGTGGTAATGAAGGCGTTGAAGATCCCCCACCCGGCGCGGACCACGGTCTTCGCATCTTTCGTCGGAGCCCATGCGACGCCAACGCGCGGCCCGAAGGTTTTGTGGTCGGCTGGCACGGCGAGGTAATTGGTACCCTTGAGATCTCCAGCGACGAACCGCGCCCAGAACTGCTCGATCGGGATATCCGTCGGGAGAGCCCGCCCCGCCAGTTCGCCGCGCCAGAATTGCGGATCGTAACGAAGGCCCGCCGTCACCGTCAGGCCGGGCCGAAGCGCGACTTTGTCCTCGGCATAGAACGCGAAGACGTTGACGTCCCGATCTTCCGGCTCGCTGCTGCCGGTCCGGATGGAGAAGGTCGCCGGGTAACCGCTGGCAACCCCGGGAACCGGCAGTCTGTCCTGGAGAAAGACGTAGGCGCCGTTGAATCCGCGCTCGTCGATGTGACTGCCGGTCGTCAGGTTCGCGGAGGCGCCGAACTTCGCGTCGTGGGTACCGAACCGCCTCGTTTCACGGTGATAGGTGGCGGCGCTCATCGCGATGTAGTTCTTCTGCACCCGATGCTGAGGGTAGATGCTTCGTTCGCCGTACGTGAAGCTGGGAAACGAGACGGTGATGCCCGGCGGGCCCGACGTCTGCCGATCGGTCACCACGTCGCTCCAGGCCAGCCGCAACACGTGCGTCCACCGGCTGCTCAGCACGGACGTCAAGGCCGCCGCCACGTAGAAATCGGTCGACAGATTGGTATAGCCCGCATCCGCCGCGACGGCGCCGCCGGTCCCCGCGAGCTCCTGGCGTGAGCGGCCGCCGAGCGTCGACACGCTGAAGTACTGATCCGGCGAGACGGACCACGTCAGCTTGCCGTAGCCGTTCTGGACGGACGACGGCTGTGGCGCTTCCGTGACGTTGTCGAAGGCCGGCAGAATCGCCCGAAGGAACGCCGGGATGTTGTACGTGACGACGTTCTGGAGGCCCTGACCGTCGTAGGTGGTGAAGAAATGCACCTTGTCCCGGACCACGGGGCCGCCCGCCGAACCACCGAACAACTGCTGACGAAAAGGCGTCTTCCCGGACGCAAACGCGTTCGGCTTGTCGAACGCGTCGTCTCTCAGGAAATAATAGCCGCGGCCCTGCCAGTCGTTGGTGCCCGCCTTGCCCAGGACGTTGATGACGCCGGTCGCCGAACGACCGAACTCGACCGAGTACTGCGTCGACATCACCTGAAACTCCTGCACCGCTTCTTGAGGAATGTTCAGGCGGGACGAGTCCGACAGGTTGGTTCCACCGCCGGTCGCTTCATCGCCGATGTCGACGCCCTCGAACCACAACGATTTGTAATTTTCGCTCAGGCCCCCAAACGCGATGGAATCGGTCGCGCTCGTCACGTTGGCATAGTCGCGCGTCACGCCGGGCGTAAGCGCGGCGAGATCCACGAACCTCCGGCCGAGCAGCGGCAGGGCGTCGACCTCGGTCGGTGTGATGGTGGTGGTCACCGACTTTTCCGTGACGTCGACGAGGATCGGCCTCGCCGACACCGTCACGGACTCCTGGATCGATCCGACCTGCAGCTGCACGGGCAGCGTCACGTTCGAGCCAATGGTGAGGACGACGCCCGTCTGCTCGAGCGGTTTGAATCCGGCGAGCTCGAACCTGACGGAGTACGCGCCGGGCGGCAGCTCGTTGACCCGAAACCCGCCCTGCGCCCCGGTTGTGACGGCGCGCAGGAAACCGGTCGCTTCGGCGCGCGCGGTCACGGTCACGCCAGGGAGCAATGCGCCGCTGGTGTCGGTCACCGTGCCTTCCACGACCCCGCTGCTGGTCTGGGCGGCCGTCGGCGCCGGCACGACTGTCAGCACCGCAAAGGCGAGGCCGGCAATCGCGCAACGCGTGTTCATGGTTTTCGATTCGAGTCGGCGCCCGCGGGATTACGCAAAAACGCCCAAAGGGTCGAACCGGCCTTTGAGCACGCCGTCGCTGTCGTCGTACCCGAGCCACTCGCGGATCATGCTGGCGTACACGCGTCTGAAATCGGTCGTCATCTTCATGTTGCCGTCGTCCAGATCCGTCAGGCTGGGATGCTGTCCGTAGAGGCCGCCCTTGACGCCTTTGCCGAAGATGAACATCGGCGTCGCCGTGCCGTGATCGGTGCCGAGGCTGCCGTTTTCCTCCACGCGCCGGCCGAATTCGGTGAACATCATCATGGCGACATCGTCCGCGCGGCCGATGCGCTTGAGGTCTTCCATGAACGCCCGCGTCGCGTCGGCGGTGTACATGAGCAAACGGCTGTGGAGGTCCGCCTGCTGCACGTGCGTGTCGAACGAGTTGCCCTGGTAGCTGACGTAGTAGAGGCGCGTGGGCATGCCCGACGCGATGAGCGCGGCGACCTTCTGCAGGCCGCCGCCGAAGGCGTTCCCGATGCCGTAGTCCACGGGAGTGCGGTACGCGGCAGACGCCTTGCGCACGAAGTCCGAGCTCGCCGTCGCGTTCCGGGCGGTCGACGCGAGAAAGTCGAGCGTTGAATTTGCGGTCGCCTGCGCGCCGCCCAGGTCGGCCAGCACCCGCTTCTCGTCATCGGTCCCGTCGCGCCTGAAACGGGCCGGGTCGTCGAACACGAGCGGAGAATGCCGGCCGCTCCGGACCGCGAGCGATTGACTGGTGCCGATGTTCACGAGCACGTTGTGCGTGGCGGGATCGTAGCCCGCGTCGGCGACGCGCCCCAGCCACCCCAGCGGCTCGCCGCCATTGGGCACGCCGGTGTGCCAGAAGCCCATCGACGAAAAGTGCGAGAGGCTCGGATGTTCGTATCCGCAGCCGTGCACAATCGACATCATCCCGTCCTTGTAGAGCCGCTCGAAACCGACCATGGACGGATGCAGACCGAACCCGTCAGCGATCCGGATCACGTCGCTCTCCGCAATCCCCAGGTTGGGCCGCGCGCGGTGGTAGGCCGGATCGCCGAAGGGCACCACCGTGTTCAGGCCGTCGTTGCCGCCCGACAGCTCGACGACCACCAGGATCCGCTCGGGGTGCCTTTCGAGGCTCGTGCCCTGGAGCGCCTGCGCTGTCAGCGCCGCCGACGTGCGGCGCAGAAACAGGGGCAGCGCCGCGCCCACACCGATGCCGTACAGGCCCTTGGTCAGGAACGTGCGGCGCGAGCACGAACACTCGAAACGTGAACCACTACCAGCCATGTCGGACCTCGCGCTTGCGCGCGTAAGGAATCATCCGAGTTGATATTCCGGCGTGCTCAACACCAGGTAGAGCACCTCGCGAAGAGCGGGCTCCAATGCGTCGCCCGGTTCGATGCGTGACCCTCCGACCTTGTTCTTCAAGAAGTCGATCAACGCGGTGCGATCGGCAGGCGCGAGCGACAGGCGAAGGAACCGCCTGATGAAGTGATCCACGACCTGTTCCGCCGTGCGGGCGCCGGCCGCCGTGATCGTGGCCGTCAGGTCAATGGCGGCCGGCCGCCGGGGAATCAATTTCGTGCGTTCGTACGCATCGAGGTAGCCGCGGTAGCTGGCGTAGCGCGTGTTGTAGTCCTCGTCGCGGTCGGCCATCATGTTCGCCTCCGCGTCACCTTCTTTCGTCGCCGCGGTGATGTTCATCCCTTTGGCCAGCCGCTCCCCCACGGCGGCGGTCGTGGCCGGCATGACGCGATCCGGCGGGCGGAACGATGCGACGTCGGGAAACAGCACGTCGCGGAACAGGTTGCCTCGCTGCAGCAGCGTCGCCGGCGTAATCCACGTGCGGCCGCCGGCCCACCCCGCGACGTTCGGCGGATCCAGCAAGGTCTGCCCCAGGCCGCCCGTCATTCGCCCGAGGTCGGGAATCGTCGGCACCTCGGTCAGCCCCATCTTCTTGTAGGTGGAGACGACGAGATGCACCGGGCTCTTGACCTGGGTCGCGTACGATTTCTGGCTGTAGAAATCCTTCGAGAGGAACAGCCGCTTCAGCAGCGGCTTGATCTCGTACTGGCTGTCCCGGAACGCACGGCCCAATTCAGTCCGGACCGACGGGGACACATCGTCGCGCACGAAGAACCGATAGAGCCTGGCGCCGACGAATTCCGCGGTGACCGGCTGCTGCAGGATGATGTTGACGATATCGTCGCCGTTGAAAGGTCCCCTGCGACCGAGGAACGTCTTCTCGCTGAAGTCGTGCTGCTCGGTATCGAACCTGAACGCGAGCACGTCGTTCGTCCACCCCGTGAACGCACGCGCCGCTTCGCGCACGTCCGGCTCGGTGTAGTTGCCGACGCCCATCGTGAACAGCTCGAGGAGCTCGCGGCCGAAGTTTTCGTTGGGATGCTTCTTGATGTTCTCGCCGTTGTCGAGATACACGAGCATCGCCGGGTCTTTCAGGATGCCGATCAGCAGCGCGCGGAGGTTGCCCGAGGCGTTGGCGCGCAGCATCTCGTTCTGCCGGAGCATCATCCGGTAGTCGCGTACCTTGTTTTGTCCCGTCGCGAAATGACCGTGCCAGAACAGCGTCAGCTTTTCCTCGAGCGGGCGGTTCGTCGTGAGCATGCGGTTCGCCCACCAGAGCCCAAGCCGCTCGGTTTCCACGCTGTTCGCCCGTAAGCCGTAGAAGAACTTCTGGACGACCGGCTGAAGACGACGGGCGGACCCTTCCGGCAACACTTTGACGCCGAGGGCCTCGCCGCGCGCCCGCGCGATGCGAACCGCCTCGGCCCGGCTCGGGGGAAAGGGATCCATACCGGGATCCCAGAGGCCGGATTCGTCGAATGGCTGCAGGCGGCTGTTGTCGACGGCGCCGTAATCCACCAGCCAATCCACGGCCTGCTGCGGCGTCTTCGCCGCGAGCCGGGCGATGTCGTCGGGCGTCCCGCCGAAGCCCGCGCGTTCGAGCAGATGAGCGGCCCGGTCGTCGCTCCAGTCGCCGGCGCCGATGGGAGATAAATCGTCAACCCACGCAGCCGGACCAGAAACACGCGTGCCGGGCGCGTCGGCGCGCGGCGGGGGCTGCGCGCGTAGCGGGCGCGGCTGGACGGCGATCGCGGCCAGGAAGACCGCACAAAGCATCAGCCCGTACCAAGACCCGGCTCCCCGGATCGACGACATGACGCGCGCGGCAGTGTTCACCGGCGTACTCCGAAACTGCTGAATGGTTCGTCGGATTATAGCGCGGCCGTCGGCGCCACGACGAGCAAACGGAGAAAGCCACCAGACGCGCGTGGCAGAGGCCCTGTATGGGGGGCGGCGGCTCCGCGTTCCCCTGATTAATAGTTCAGCCAGTAGGCGAATTTGACCAGGAACACGTTGCGCGGGGCGACGCCGAAGATGTCGTGGAGGTCGCGGCCCGCGCGGAAGCCGCCGGGGACGGCGTCGTTCTCGCGAGCCTGCTGCCAGACGATGAACAGCGTGGAGCCCGGCTTGTATTCCCAGCGCAGGACGTTCGTCGTGCGGAACGACTTCACGTTGAAGTCCGGATCGCCATTGGCGGCCGTGTCGTACGCGTACGGCGAGAAGCGGGCCGCGTAGTCGGTGCTGCGCGGGCTGGCGATCTGCCTGAACGCGCTGTAGCCGCCGGCGGAGACGAACGGCTGCGCGTACAGCTGGATCGACAGGTTCGGGGTCAGCGTGTAGTTGAACCGTTCGGTCAGGGCGAGGGTGGTTTGATTGAGGCGGCCGAACACGTAGTGGTCCGCCGCGTCCGTGGTCTTTCCCACCCACTGGGCGTCGGCGACGTCGCGGCCGACGCGCAGGCCGGTCGTCAACATCAGCGCAGGGACGGGACGGATGGTGATCTCGGGGTTGAAGTCGCGCGATCGGGAGCCGTGGCCGTCGACGAACCAGCTGCCGAAATAACCCAGCGACACGGCGTGACGGTTGTCGGAGTTGAGGTAGTGCCAGACGCCCCGCCCGCCTTCCATGTAGACGCCCGGGCCGCCCCGCGTGATGCGATCGTCGAAGTTCAGCGCGTTGATGTTGTAGCCGCCGCCGATGGACCAGTTGCTGGTGAACGTCGCGTGCGCGTTGATGTTGCCGCCGCTGTGCAGCCGGTCGCCGTCCGAATTCCAGCCGGCGTACTGATTGACGTTGATCATCCGGTTGCGAAACCACCGGTTCGGATGATCGTTGCGGAACTGGATCCAGTTGCCCACGCCGCGCTGATCGGCGCGCCGCATGAAGCCGATGTCGTTGATGTCGAAGCCGGGCGTCTTGAACGACACGTTCGAGTTGAAGCGGATGTGCTCGCCGCCGATCTTGGTGATGCCGATCGAGCCGGCGCTTCCGGCGAGCGACGTCCGCGAGAGGTCGAGCACCGCGCTGGTCAGGCCGGGACGCTGGTAGTAATGCCGGCTGTTTTGCTGAATGCGCGCGATCGCCTGCGGGTCGCCGTGCAGCCGGCTGCCGACGAGATTTCCCACGATCGCGTAACGCTTCTTGAACCGCAGATCCCAGTCCATCCCGCCCGTGTACGCGCTGTCTGAAAGGAACCGCAGGTTGTCGCCGAGTTGCCGCTTCGTCGAGGTGACCATCAGGCCGATCGACGACTGGTTCGCAAACTCGCGGCGCACACGGCCGACGGTGTAGCTCGTGAGCGGCTCGACCGGCACGCGGGACGACTGGCCGCCGGTCAGCACGCGCGCCTGCGCCTCACGCGTCACCGCCTGCATCACGCCAACCGAGAATTTCCCGACGCGGCCGGTCAGCTTGCCGGCACCGAGGATCGTGGTTTGTGACGGCGCGTCGGTGTAGATGCCGTCGCCGCGGGGAAGATCGCCCGTCCCTTGCGGCGATCGACCGATGCGCCGCGAGTAGAACAGGCCGGTGCAGGCGCCGTCGTTGCAGTCGAGACCGAAGTTGAACAGGCCCGACCCCTCGACGAAAAAGGGACGCCGCTCCGAAAAGAACGTTTCGAACGCGCTCAGGTTGACGACCGCGGGATCGGCCTCCACCTGCCCGAAATCCGGATTCACCGTCGTCGTGAGCGTGAGGCCTGAGGTGAGCGCGTACTTCATGTCGAGGCCGAGCGCGCCCCCCGGCGATGCACGCTCGAGCAGGGGGTTGCCGCCTGTCGGCTGCCTCGTGAGGTTGGCCACCGTGTAGGGCACGATCTCGAGCTTCTTGGGTGACGCCGCCATGGTCAGCCCGCCGAGCTCGCCGAACGACGAGACGTAGCCGTTGGCGCTGCGGGAGAGCAGCGGCCAGGTGGACGTTTCGTTCAGCCGGCCGATCTGCCGCGCGACAGCGAAGCCGAACGTGCCGGCGGCCGACGGATTGAAGCGCAGCTGGGAGAACGGAATCCGGAACTCCGCCGTCCAGCCCTGGGCGTCGCGCGAGACGCTGACGTCCCAGACGGCATCCCAGCTGTCGTCGCGGTTGTTGTCGTTGAACCAGTAGCGGTCCATTTTCACACCGGACGGGTTCACGGCGAACTCGTACGCGGTGCGGCGATCGTGATACGAGTCGATGAAAATACGGATCCAGTCGCAGGGCGAGTCGAGATCGCGGCGCGTGAGGTAGGTGACGATCTTGCCGGCATCCGTGTCGTAGGCGCGGACCTTCACGAACAGCGTGCTGGCGTCGTAGGCCACGCGGAACTCGGTGCGCTGGCTCGGCTGGCCGGCATCGTGCGGCTCGCGCTGGACGAACGCGTCCACCGGCGTCGCGGCGCGCCAGGCTTCCTCGCTCAGCCCGCCGGCGATGCGCGCGGCTGTCGCCGTCGGAACCGCCACGGCGTCCACCCGGGCGGTCACGGGCCCGGCGGCGGTCGTCACGGTAAGCGCGAGAGCGGCGAGAATCATGCGGCTGGGGTCTTAGACGAGTGATCCGCGACGTTGGTTGGCGAGCCGGCCAGCCTCCAATGATATCGTTCGTCATGGCCTTCCGGACGCTGATCTCCACCGCGGTGCTCGCTTCCCACATGGGCGATTCCGCCTATGCGATCGTCGACTGCCGAGCCAAGCTTGACGATCTCGAATGGGGCGGGCGGGAGCACGCGGCAGCGCATATCCCGGGCGCCGTCTACGCGGATCTCACCCGCGACCTCTCCGGGCCCAAAAGCGGGACGAACGGACGCCACCCCCTGCCGGATCCTCACGCCCTTGCGCAGACGTTCGGCCGGCTCGGAATCGCCAGCGGCGTGCAGGTGGTGGCCTACGACCAGGACAACGGGATGTTCGCCAGCCGTCTGTGGTGGCTGCTGCGCTGGCTCGGACACGACGCGGTGGCGGTGCTCGACGGCGGTTTCAAGACGTGGACGGCCGAAGGCCGGCCGGTCGAGAGCGGCGAGAGCATCCGCGCGCCGCGCGAGTTCAGCGGATCGCCGCGCGCCGACATGGCAGCCGACGTCCAGACCGTGGCGTCGCACCTCGGCGCTCCGGGCGTGCGCCTCGTCGATGCCCGCGCGCCCGAGCGTTACCGCGGCGACACCGAACCGATCGACAAGGTGGGAGGCCACATACCCGGCGCGAAGAATCATTTCTTCCAGCGCAACCTCGACGAGCGGGGCCTGTTCCGCACGCCGGAAGATCTGCGCGCGAAGATCCGGGCATCAGTCGGCGAGGTGCCGGCGGATCAGATGGTGTGCTACTGCGGCTCGGGCGTCACCGCGTGCCACAACCTTCTCGCGCTCGAACACGCGGGGCTCACCGGCGCAAAGTTGTACGCGGGGTCGTGGTCCGAATGGTCATCCGATCCCGAGCGGCCGGTCGAAATCGGGTAATCGCGTTTGTGCCTGCCTCGTAGCGCGCCCGCGTCGTCAGACGCAGATACGATCGCCGAAGGTTCGCTTGGGCAGCCAATCGGTGCAGCTGCTCGGAGTTCCCCTCAATTACCCGATTACGCGGTTACCCGATTACCCGATACCATATCCCGCCATGTCCCACACTCCCGTTCGCGCGGCCAATCTTCCGGCTCCCGTCGGTCCGTACTCGCCCGGCATGGGCTTCGAGCGTCTGATCTTCGTCTCCGGCCAGGGGGGCACCGATCCGGCCACCGGGAAGATTGCCGACGATGTCGAGCAGCAGACGGAGCAGTGCCTGAAGAACGTGCAGACGATTCTCGAGGCGGCCGGCTCCGGGCTGCCGCACGTGCTGCGCTGCGGCGTCTTCCTGATGGACATGGCCGAGTTCAAGACGATGAACGCCGTGTACGCGCGCATGTTCGGCGACCATCGCCCCGCGCGCACGACCGTGCAGGTCGCCGGACTGCCCGGCGAAGGGCTGCGGGTTGAAATCGACGCCATCGCCTACGTTCCGTAGGTGACGAATACGCCAGCCCCGCCGATCGAACCCGGTCTCTGGGAAACGATCCGGCAGTCGCTCGCCGGGTCGCATCACGGCTCGTACACCGAGGGCTCGATCGATCGCGCGATCGTGCTGCTCGCGATTCCGATGGTCCTCGAGCTGGTGCTCGAATCGGTGTTCGCGGTCGTCGACGTCTTCTTCGTCTCGCGCGTCGGGCCCGACGCGGTCGCGACCGTCGGCCTGACCGAAGCGATGATGACGCTCGTCTACGCGGTGGCGATGGGCCTCGGCATGGGCGCGACCGCCACCGTCGCGCGGCGCATGGGCGAGAAGGATCCCGACGGCGCGGCGATCGCGGCGGTGCAGGCGATCGCGCTCGGGCTCCTGGTCGCGATTCCTGTCGGCCTTCTCGGGTTCTCGTTCGCGCGGCCGCTCCTCGCGCTGATGGGCGCGACGCCGGACGTCCTCGCGCATTCCTCGTTCACCGCCATCCTCGTCGGGTTCAACGGCGTCATCCTGATGCTGTTCCTGATCAACGCCGTGTTCCGCGGCGCGGGCGACGCGTCGATCGCGATGCGCGTGCTGTGGATCGCCAACGCGATCAACATCTGCCTCGATCCCTGCTTCATCTTCGGACTGGGGCCGTTTCCGCGCCTCGGCGTCACCGGCGCCGCCGTCGCGACGACGACGGGCCGCGGCGTCGGCGTGCTCG
>JAYVYV010000029.1:0-5500 GCA_043783985.1 Acidobacteriota bacterium
CTGCACGGCAGCGAGGTGTCGAGCAACGCCGCGTCGTACTTCGCCAACGGCCTGAAGGGGCGCGCGAAGGAAGACACGTTCGACGAACACGTCGTGAAGAACGCCTACTACAACATGGAGTTCTTCGAGGAGGGCAAGGCCGTCACCAAAGAAGTACTGATGCGCAACGCCATGAACGAGGTCCTGCGCGACTGGTACGTCGGCGACTGCGCGGCGGGCGTCGTCCGCTGGAACCGGATCCTCGAGGCGCACGGCATGTCGGATCGGCTGCAGCTGCCGGATCGCAAGTTCCACCGCGGAATCGGGATGTATTCGGGCTTCCTCTTCGATCCTAACGGCGTGCCGTTGAGCGCGCAAGAGTGGGAGAAGCGGAAGTACGACTGGCTGCCGTCCGCCAAGGACACCGAGTACCTGCTCAGCATCATGGACAAGCCGGTGTACGAGCCGGGCAAGTTCGCGAACTACATCGCGCCCCCGCGGCGCGGCATCAACCAGCAGCCGATCAATTTCGAATACGTCAGGACGGAACGGTAGGTTGGGAATCTGAGGATGTGAGGATTTGGGGATTTGAGGATCTGGGCGATCGAAGAATGTGAGGATCTGGGCATCTGAGATCTGCGGGCGACGTGCGTCAAATCCTCACATCCTCACATCCTCACATCCTCAGATCCTCAGATCCTCAGATCCTCAAGTTCTACTTGTATTTCGGCACCTTGATCCGTCCCTCCCAGAGGCTCTTGTTGTTCTCCTCGCAGGAGTACTCCATCATTTCCCAGTCCGGCCTCAACGTGAGCGTTCGCACGTTCTTCCACGGCCGCGTGAAGGTCTTGGGGTCCTCCACCGTCACTTCATAGGTAAGGTGGCCGAGGTCCGGCCGCGAGAAGCGCTGGGTGAGGTGCAGCTGATCGCTGTGCGGATGGCCGATCGTATCCAGCCGGGTCTTGCCGTTGAAGTTGACGGTGTCGACCACCAGCGTGTCCCCCTCCCAATGACCCACCGAGTCGCCGAACCACGTGGCGATGCCGTCCCGATGCGGACGGCCGTCGATGGGCACCACCGTGAACCAGGAGTTCTGTTCGAAGAGAAACGACAGGTACGTGTCGCTCTGCATGAACTGCATCGGCTCGGGCGTGTTCATGGAGCGGGTCATGCCGAACGGCAGGCAGGCGCCGGTGTAGTCGCCCTCGGCTGCGTCGTACTTCTTCCACTCCGCCTCGCCCCAGGGCGTGAAGGGGAGTTCGGCCATGCCCTTTTGACCGTTGCCGTCCTTGGTCATGTCCGGTACGTAGGGCTTGGCCCACACCCCGCTGAAATCGACTTTGCCCGAGGGCGTGCGGGGTGTCGGTCCGGCAGGAGGCCGAAACGCCTGCTGCCCGCGGGTCACGAGAGGAAACGCGGTCGCGATCGCGAGAACCAGCAGCAGATGCGTGCGTGCCTTCACGAGCGGATCTCCTATCGCTTGGGTTGCGCCGGCGTGTCGCCGCCGGAGGAGCCGGCCAGCACGCTGCGGCCATCGGGAAGCTTCAGCGACCTGACGTTGCAGGTTTTCGAGCCGTCCTTCGCCTGCCAGCCGTCGATGGTGATCTGGTCGTTCGGCTTCACCGACTCCTTGGACCAGCCGTTGCGCGTCAGCGTATTGGGCGGCCCGCCCTCGCACTGCCAGTGCTGCTGGGATCCCTGCTCGTCCTTCACGTCCAGATAGACCCAGATGTGGGGGTTGGTCCATTCCAGCCGGGTCACAGCACCGGCGAGCGTGACCGGCTTGTTCGCGTCGAATTCGGCCGCGAAGGAATGGTGGGCCGAAACGGTCGGCGCCGCCACCGCGACGAGGAATGCGAGAAGCACGAAGCGCGTCGCGTTCACAGACTCACCCCTTTCGACGCCAGCAGACGCGGCGTTACGGGACAGAATCATACTCCGCTCCGCGGCCGTGAGGCGCCTGTTTCACGATGCGAGGTCGCCAGCTCCTCAGATCCTCAGATCCTCAGATCCTGATATCCTCAGATTCCATTGCCTCTTTCCTTCACGTGGCTCGGCCACGCGACGTTTCTCCTGCAGTCGCCAGGCGGCAAGCGCATCCTGTTCGATCCGTGGGTGACCGGCAACCCGAAGTCGCCGGAGTCGGCGAAGAAACTTGGCGCGCTCGATCTGATCCTCATCACGCACGGCCACAGCGATCACACCGCCGACGCGGTCGCGATCGGGCGCTCGAGCGGCGCGCGGACGGTGGCGCCGCACGAGACGGCCGTGTGGCTCGGATCGAAAGGGCTGCAGAACGTGACCGGGATGAATCCGGGCGGCACGCTGCGCGCGCTCGGTCTGTCGATCACGATGGTGCCGGCCGTGCACAGCAGCTCGGTCGAGGAGGACGGGACTATCGTCTATCTCGGCGTCGCGACCGGCTACGTCGTCACGTTCGAAGACGGCGTCACGATCTACTTCGCAGGCGACACGTCGATTTTCGGCGACATGCGCCTCATCGGCGAGATGTACCGGCCGCAGATCGCGTTCCTGCCGATCGGCGACCTCTACACGATGGGGCCGGAGCAGGCGGCCAAGGCGTGCGAGCTGCTCGGCGTGAAGCAGGTCGTGCCGATGCACTACGGGACGTTCCCCGCACTGACCGGCACGCCCGCGAGGCTGCGCGAGCTCGTCGAACCGAGAGGCGTTCAGGTGCTCGAGCTGACACCGGGCGAGACCGCGTCGTAACCGCTGGACCTCGACATGTGGGCTCAGAGCTCAGGGCTCGGGCCGAGGGCTGAAGCTATGGATGGATGGTCGAGACGGTCGATGCTGAAACTCCCGCTGGTGCTGGTCATGACGCAGACGAACCTGAACGAGCTGCCCCCGAATCTACCGCGGCCCAGAGACGACGGCGGCGCCCGCCATCTCGAGGGGATGGCGCTGCCGGATCTGGCGCTGCCGTCGACTTCCGGGCGGCTGGTCAACCTGTCGAAGGTCGCCGCACCGCGGATCGTGATCTACGCCTACCCGATGACCGGACGTCCGGATCGCAAGCTGCCGCAGGGATGGGACGAGATTCCCGGCGCGCGCGGCTGCACGCCGGAAACGTGCGGCTTCCGCGATCACCACAAGGATCTGGCCAAGCTGAACGCCGAGGTCTTCGGCGTCAGCACGCAGGACACGCCGTATCAGCAGGAGATGGTGAAGCGCCTCGACGTGCCCTTCGAGGTCCTCAGCGACGAGCACTTTGCCTTGATCAAGGCGCTGCGGCTGCCGACCTTCACCGTCGAGGGCATGACCCTCAACAAGCGCCTCACGCTGATCGCACGCGGCGGCCGGATCGAAAAAGTGTTTTATCCCGTGTTCCCGCCGGACAAGCACGCCGACGAAGTCATCGCCTGGCTGCGAAAGCATCCCGTCTAAGAAGCAACCGCAGAGATTGCAGAAACCGCTGGGAAACATTCCTGGCCTCTGCGATCTCGGCGTCCTCCGCGGTTGCTTTTATCGTTGCGTCAGGACCATCAGGATCGTCAGCACGATCATCACCAGGACCGTCGCCCACGCGATGACGTTGAACATGCGCGAGTTGACGTGCTCGCCCATCAGCTCGCGGTCGTTGACCAGCAGCAGCACGAAGATCAACACGAACGGGAGCAGCACGCCGTTGGCGACCTGCGACAGCACCATCACCTTGAAGAGCGGGAAGCGCGGCACCAGGATCACGCCGGCGCCGACGACGATCAGCGCGGTATAGAGCCAGTAGAAGGCCGGCGCCTCGTCGAACCGTTTGTCGAGGCCGGACTCGAGGCCGAGCCCTTCGCACACCGCGTAGGCGGTGGAGATCGGCAGAATCGACGCCGCGAACAGCGACGCGTTGAACAACCCGACGGCGAACAGCAGGTAGGCGTATTCGCCGGCCAGCGGGCGCAGCGCCTGCGCCGCGTCGGCGCCGGTCTCGATGTTGAACTTGCCGACCGAATGCAGCGTCGCCGCGCAGGCGACGACGATGAACCAGGCGACGACCGCGGCGAACAGGCAGCCGACAATCACGTCGAGCCGCGACGCCGCGTAATGCCGCGTGGTCACCCCTTTTTCGACGATTGACGCCTGCAGGTAGAACTGCATCCAGGGCGCGATCGTCGTGCCCGCCAGGCCGATGATCATCGACAGGTAGCCGTAGTTGCGGAAGCCGATGCTCTCCGGCCGGGTCAGCGTCGACAGTGCCGCCGCCCGCCAGTCCGGATGCGCCAGCACCCCCGACACGATGTAGGCGACGTAGAACAACGACGCCGACAGGAACACTTTCTCGACCGTGGCGTAGGTCCCGTGGACGACGATCGCCCAGACGGTGAACGCCGCCAGCGGCACGACGATGTATTTCGAGATGCCGAACAGCTCGAAGCTGCTCGCCACGCCAGCGAACTCGCTGACGACGTTGAAGAAATTGGTCACGAACAGCGCCAGCATCAGCACGAAGGTCGCGCGCAGGCCGAACTCCTCGCGGATCAGGTCGCTGAGCCCCTTGCCGGTGACCGCGCCCATCCGCGACGACATCTCCTGGATGATCACCAGCGCCACGGTGATCGGGATCATCGTCCACAGCAGGGTGTAGCCGAACTGCGCGCCGGCGACCGAGTAGGTCGCGATGCCGCCGGCGTCGTTGTCGACGCTGGCGGTGATGAATCCCGGGCCGACGACGGCGAGGAACATCGCGATGCGCACCCGCCAGCTTTTCAGCAGGGTCATCGCGTCAGTCCTTGTGCCGCAGCATCGTGATCACGTCGTCGGCGGTGATGATGCCAGAAATGCGGCCGTGCTCGTCGACCACGGCGAGGGTGATCAGGTTGTATTTGTCGAATAGCGCGGCGACCTCGTCCTGTGGCGTGTCAGGCGCGCAGGCGATGTACGGCTCGCTCAGCTCGGACAGCTGGATCGCCGGCGACGACACGGCGATCTTCACCAGCGGCACGATGCCGACCAGCTTCTGCGCCGACCCGGTCAGGTAGATCGTCGCCAGCGCTTCGCGGCTGCCTTCGAACCGCTTCAGCGCTTCGATCGCATCGTCGACCACCGCGGTCTCCGGCACCGAGATGAACTCGGTCGTCATCCGGCCGGCGGCCGTGTTCTCGCGGAACTCCAGGAGTTGCGTGATTTCCTGCCGCTCCTCAGGCTGCATCTCCCGGAGAATTTCGTCGGAGTGCTTTTCCTCCAGATCGCCGAGCAGGTCGGCAGCCGCGTCGGGATCCATTTCCTCCACGATGTCGGCCGCGCGATCCTTGTCGAGCGACTCGACGATCGACACCTGGATGTCGGGATCGATTTCCTCCAGCGCTTCCGCCGCCACTTCCTCGTCGATCGTCTCGAACACCGATTCGCGCTCGGCGGGGGCGAGATCCTCGACGATGTCGGCGATGTCCGCCGGGTGCATCTGGGAGAGGCCCTTGTAGGCGATCTTCAGCTTGACCCGGCGCGCCGGATCGGTCTCGAGCAGATCCACGAGCTCCCACGGGATGACCCGCGGCGGGATGCGCGCGAG
>JAYVYV010000030.1:0-5500 GCA_043783985.1 Acidobacteriota bacterium
GTCGATCAGGTTGTAGCGGCCTTCGCCGTCGGTGGTGGCGGTGCGGACTTTTTCAATCAGCACGGGGCTGGCCGCTTCGACGGTCACGCCAGGCAGCACCGCGCCGGTGGTATCTCTCGCCACGCCGGCGATTCCACTGCCCTCTTGCGCGTACGTTGCCGCTGGCGACAGCAGCAGAAGCGAGGCGAAGACGATCAGAAGCACGGTACGCGCAGATCTCATAGGGATGCACCTCAATGAGAGATGGCGACGACGACGGCGCGGACGGTAGCACCAGCAGGCATGCCTGTCAAGGTGATAGCTGGGAGTAATCTACGCGCAGAATCGTTTACACGTTCCGTTCTGCTCCCCGATGACCACGAGGTGTGAGAGGGTCGCATGCTGATTCATTCGACGACGCGGCTGGCGCCGATCCTCGTCGTGGCCGCCGTGCTCACCGGGTGCAGCCGTGATCGCGGTCCCGAGCCGACACCCTCGCACGCGGGGGCCGAGGCGCGGGCCACCAACGCCGCCGCCGATCCCCCAACCGGGCACGACTGGTTCGTCGAGCAGGCTGACGCCGCGGGCCTCCGGTTCGTGCATTTCAACGGCATGTCCGGAGAATTCTATTTCCCCGAAACGCTGCCGGCCGGCGTCGGGTTGCTGGATTACGACAACGACGGCGACCTCGACGTGTATGTCGTGCAGGGAGCGATGCTGGGCGAGGGGAAGACGATCAGCCAGGCGCTGTTCCCGCCGGTGGGGCAACTGCCGCCCAAGGGTCGGCTCTATCGCAACGATCTGCAGGTCCGAGCAGACGGGACACGCACGCTGCATTTCACCGACGTCACAGACGCCAGCGGGATCGACGCCCGGGGGTACGGCATGGGGATCGCGACCGGGGACGTGGATAACGACGGCTGCATCGATCTCTACCTGACCTACTTCGGGCGGCCGAATCAGCTGTTTCACAACAACTGTGACGGAACGTTCACCGACGTGTCGAAACACAGCGGCACGGATGGATCCGGATGGAGCGTATCCGCCTCGTTCCTGGACTACGACCGCGACGGCTGGCTCGACCTGTATGTGGGTAACTACGTGCAGTACGACATCAAGGCCGATCAGAAATGCACGAACCTCACCGGTGCGCGCGATTACTGCACGCCGGCGGTGTACCACGCCCAGCCGGACCGGCTCTATCACAACAACCGCGATGGCACGTTCACGGACGTCACGGCGACGGCGCTGCGGGGAGGGCCGTTTGGGCCGGCGCTCGGCGTGGCGACCGCCGACTTCAACAACGACGGGTGGATGGACGTGTACGTCGCCAACGACACGGCAGAGAATCTGTTGTGGATCAACCAGCGCGACGGCACCTTCAAGAACATGGGGCTGTTGTCCGGCGCCGCGCTGAGCACCGACGGTAGGGCGGGAGCGAGCATGGGCGTCGATGCCGGCGACTTCGACAACGACGGCGACGAGGACATCTTCGTGACTCGTCTCCCGGCTGAGGGGAGTAACTTATATGTCAACGACGGGACCGGGCAGTTCGAAGATCTGAGTGCGCGCTCGCAACTCGGCCCGTCCAGTCTCGGCTACAGCGGTTTCGGGACGGGCTGGTTCGACTTCGACAACGACGGCTGGCTCGACCTGCTGTCCGTCAACGGGGCGATACAAGCCGTCAAGGGTCGGGGCGCCGATCTGTTCCCGTATGCCGAGCGCAAACTCCTGTTTCGTAATCGTGGAGACGGGCGGTTTACCGACGTCACCCATGAAGCCGGTGCGGCGTTCACGACGCTCGACGTCGGTCGCGGGGCGGCGTTCGGCGACATCGACAACGATGGAGACATGGATGTCGTGGTCGGCAATCTCAACGGTCCCGTCCGACTGTTCATCAACCAGATCGGCAATCGCCAACACAGCGTCTGTCTGCGGCTCGTGGGCGAGGGTGGACGCGACATGCTTGGGGCACGCGTCGAGGTCATTCGCACCGGCAAGCCGACGCTCTGGCGCCGGGTGAGGACCGACGGGAGCTACGCGTCGGCAAATGATCCGCGGGTGCTCGTCGGGCTGGGCGAGTCGACGGAGGCTCCGACGATTCGCGTTCGCTGGCCGGACGGCCGTGTTCAGGTATGGCCGCGGGTGGCCATCGATCGATGCACGACGCTGCGCCAGGACGGCGCCACGCGGCGGACCGTGGGCGGATCCCGACCACCGGCCGGCGGGACGTGACACCGGGACGCGATGATGACTGGTCAAATATTTCCCGGCGCCCGCGCGGTGTGCGTGTGTGCCGTGCTCCTGCTGGCCGGTGCGTGCGGTTCGCACGACGGGGCGACAGGAACGGCGACGCTCCCATCGCCGAACGGGCTGGGGCTACGACCCGTGTCGCTGCCAGACGTCTCACCAATGGATGCGTCCGTGCGGCGGCAGCTGCTGGAGCGTGCCGCGTCGTTGCGAGTGCAGATTGCGCATGGAGGGGCCGGCGCTGAACTCGCCACCGCCTATGGTGAGATGGGCAAGCTCCTCATGGCGGCTGAACAGGTCGACGCGGCCGAGTCCTGTTACCTGAATGCACAGACACTCGCACCCACCGACCGGCGCTGGCCCTATTACCTCGGGCACCTGTACAGGATCAGGGGGCCGCTCGCGAAGGCTGCCGCATCGTTCGAACAGGCCCTGGCGTTACAGCCCGGCGACGTGCCGACCCTCGTCTGGCTCGGCGAAGTGTATCTCGCCCAGGGCCGGGGAGAGGCGGCCGCGCCTCTTTTCGCGAAGGCACTGACACTCGAGCCTGGATCGGTGTCTGCGCACTTCGGCGCTGGACGCGCGGCGCTGGCGGCAAACGATTACACCGGGGCTGCCCAACATCTGGAACAGGCGTTGACCATCAATCCCGGCGCGACGGCGGCTCACTACCCGCTCGCCATGGCCTATCGCGGGTTGCACGACCTCGACAAGGCCGAGGCACACCTGCGACAGCAGGGTCTTCTCAAGATTTCGCCGACCGATCCGTTGATGAAGGAGCTGGACGAGCTGCTGGAGAGTCCGCGTGCGTACGATCTCCGGGGAGCGCAGGCGCTCGAAACAGGCGACTATGCAAACGCCGCGGCCTATTCCCGGCGGGGGCTGGACCTGGACCCTGGCAACCCGTCCATGCGGTTTCGTCTCGGCACCGCGTTGTTTCAGCTGGGAGATGCACGCGGCGCGCTGGAACAATTCGAACAGGTGGTGCGAACATCCCCGACCTATGCCCGGGCGCATTACAGCCTCGGCGTCCTCCTGGAGGCGGGTGGCCGACATCAAGAGGCGACCGAGCGGTTCGCGGCCGCGGTGAAGTACGAGCCGCACTACATCCAGGCACGGGTCGGATTGGCCGGCGCCTTGAGACGGAGCGGACGGGTGGAAGAGGCGCTGACGCAGTACGAAGAGGCGCGCAGAACAAATCCGACATTCGCCGACGCGGCCTTCGGCCACGCCATGACGCTTGTAAGCCTGCGGCGTTACCAGGAAGCGCGAGACGTGCTGGCGGACTCCACGGCGCTCCACCCCGATCAACCCATGTTCGCGCAGGCGCTGGCGCGTCTGCTCGCTGCCGCGCCGGACGCCCACGTCCGCGATGGCCGCCGCGCGCTGGCGATCGCGGAGACGCTGCTCAAAACGCAGCAGACGTTCGACCTGGGTGAAACGCTCGCGATGTCGCTTGCCGAGTTGGGACGCTACGATCGAGCGGCGGCCGTCCAGCGCGACGTGATGGCGGCGACCGAGCGGGCCGGGCTGACTCAGGTCGCGCGTCAGATGGGCGAGAATCTCCTGCTGTACGAACGGCGCATGCCCTGCCGCACGCCGTGGCGGGACGGCGAGATGCCGTAACGCACTCGCGGTGAGCTGCATGTTCTCGCGCGCGAAGGCTGGTCCATCAGTTGTTCGTTCCTGGCGGCCCGACCCTCACAGCGATCAACCGCTCCGAGCTGCGCGGTCCCCGCGCTCACCATACTGATGTGATTGATCACGTCCCGGCATGGACGCGTCGGCCGCGAGCCGCGCGATTGATCCGGACGTGAGGCCGTGGTATGTACTCGCCCACTGGTGACAGCCACATCACCTTCGCAGCAAGCGTCGCGCAGACTGTAACCGACGATCCTCGAGGAAGGAATACCATGGAGATCCGATTGACGCGAACGATCGCCGGTGCCTCGGCGATCGTGCTGGTGTGGATGACGGGTGGGCTGCAAGGGATTGCCACCAGCGCGGAGACGACTGGTGTCTCGGCACGCGTCGTGCGGTCCAGCCCACAGCGGGTGCCCCCGCGCGCGCTCCGGCTCGCGATCAGCCGCACCGTTGCGCAGGCCGCCGGCCAGACCGGATCGGCCGCCGCGTCCGCGCCTGTGCTGGCCGAACAGGTGTTCAAGAACATCCAGGCGCTCAAAGGCATTTCCGCCGCCGATTTCATGGGCACGATGGGCGTGATGACGGCCGCGCTCGGATTCGACTGTTCGGAATGCCACAACGCGGCGGGCACCGACAAGGTCGACTGGGCGGCCGACACTCCGCGCAAAATCATCGCGCGCCGCATGGTCACCATGGTGGCCGCGATCAACCAGGGCAACTTCGGCGGACGCCAGCTGGTCACGTGCTGGTCGTGCCACCGCGGCCGCGATAAGCCGGTCGTCACGCCGGCGCTCGACATGGTGTACGGCGTGCCGACGCTGGAGCCCGACGATCTGGTCCCGGCGTCGGTGCCCGGGCTGAAGAAGGCCGACGAGATCGTCGACCGCTATCTGCAGGCGATCGGCGGCGCGCAGCGGCTGCGCACGATCACCAGCATCACGGCGACTGGCACGAGCGTCGGTTTCGGCGGCTTCGGCGGCGGGGGCGCCGTGCAGTTCTTCGCAAAGGCGCCCGATCAGCGCAGCACGGTGATCGAGTTCAAGGCCGCGACGAACCGCGATGCGAGCATCCGCAGCTACGACGGCAAGACCGGGTGGATCAAGACGCCGCTCACGGTGCTCGGCGAATACCAGTTGAGCGGCAACGAGCTCGACGGCGCGAAGCTCGATGCCCAGCTGGCGTTCCCCGGCCAGATCAAGCAGGTCCTGACCAACCTGCGCACGCTGCAGCCGGCCACGGTCAACGACGTCGAGTGCGACGTCGTACAAGGCAATGGACCGGGGCGGATTTTCGTCACACTCTATTTCGATCAGCAGACCGGCTATCTGGTGCGCACCGTGCGGTACGCGGCGTCGCCGATCGGGCGGATGCCCACGCAGGTCGACTATGCGGATTATCGCGACGTGGACGGCGTCAAGCTGCCATTCACTTACACGTTCGCGTGGCTGGATGGGCGGGACGCCTTCAAGTTGAGCACCGTGCGCCTGAACCAGCCGATTGAACCGGCGAAGTTCGGACGCCCCACCTCACTCGAAATGAAGCGCTAGCCGGGCCGGCAATCGCGCGAATCCTGTGGAAATGGGCGTCCCGTTCGGCCACACTAGGCTCAACATCGCGGGGGTCCCGC
>JAYVYV010000031.1:0-5469 GCA_043783985.1 Acidobacteriota bacterium
GAGATGATCCTGCTCTCGAGCGACATCCTCGAGCTCAAGGCCAATCCGAAGCGCAGCGCGTCGGGTACGGTCCTCGAGGCGAAGCTGGACAAAGGGCGCGGGCCGGTCGCCACCGTGCTCGTGCAGGACGGCACGCTCAACGTCGGCGACACGTTCATCGCGGGACCGATCGTCGGCCGCGTGCGCGCGCTGATCGACGACCGCGGCAAGCCGACGAAGTCGGCCGGACCGTCGACGCCGGTGGAAGTGCTCGGCCTCTCCGGGCTGCCGCAGCCGGGCGACGTGTTCCAGGTGGCCGACGCGGCCAAGGCCAGGCACATCGCGACGTTCCGTGAGGAGCAATCCAAGTCGAGGGCGCTCGGCGCGAAGGGCTCGCGGCTCACACTCGAATCGCTGCAGGCGCAAATCGCCGAAGGCGGCATGAAAGAACTGCCGCTCATCATCAAGACCGACGTGCAGGGATCAGCGGAAGTGCTCGCCGATACGCTGGGCAAGCTGACTGACGAGAAGGTGAAGATCCGCATCATCCACGCGGGCGTCGGCGCCGTGACCGAGTCGGACGTCCTGCTCGCGTCGGCGTCGGGCGCGATCATCATCGCCTTCAACGTGCGGCCGGACCGCAACGCGGAGGAAATCGCGACACGCGAGCGCGTCGACATCCGCCAGCACTCGGTCATCTACAACGTGACCGACGAGATGAAGAAGGCGATGACCGGACTCCTCGATCCGACATTCAAGGAAGTCCGGATCGGCGTCGCCGAGGTGCGCGACATCTTCAAGGTGCCGAAGTTCGGCACGATTGCCGGCTGCATGGTCCGCGAGGGCCGCATCACCCGCGCGGGCGACACCCAGGCGCGCCTGCTCCGCGACAACGTCGTGGCCTACGAGGGAAAGATCGGCTCCCTCCGCCGCTTCAAGGACGACGTGAGCGAGGTCAAGACCGGCTTCGAGTGCGGCATCGGTTTCGACAAGTTCAACGACCTGAAGGTCGGCGATATGATCGAGGTGTTCGCCATGGAGCGGGTGCTCACACCGGCTTAGGAATTTGGAATGAGGAATTTGGAATTCAGAATGCGTACGCATTCCAAATTCCAAATTCCAAATTCCAAATTCCAAATTCCAAATTCCCATGTCTCAGGGTTCCCGTCCAGAACGCGTCGCCGATCAGATTCGCGGTGAAGTCGCGTTGATGCTCGCGCGCGAGGTCCACGACCCGGGCGTCGGGTTCGTGACGATTACGCGCGTGCGCGTCACGCCCGACCTGCAACACGCGCGCATCCACTACACGTCGCTCGGCGACGACACGGCGCGCGCCAAGACCGCGAAGGCGCTCGGCCGCGCGTCGGTCTTCCTGCGGCGCCAGATCGGCACACGCCTGCGGCTGAAGCGCGTGCCCGAGCTCGAATTCCTCTACGACGAGTCGATCGCCGGCCAGGACCGGATCGAACAGCTCCTCAACAACATCCGCGCCGGCGGCTCTGGCGGCGACGTCTCCCCGGACACCCCCCCTGATGACGACGACCAGTCCTGAGATCCAGCGGATCGTCGACGCCGTGCGCGCGCGTCGACGGTTCGTGCTCTCCTCGCACTCCAGGCCCGACGGCGACTCGATCGGATCGCAGCTCGCGATGGCCTACGCGCTGCAGGCGATGGGCAAGGAGGCCACGGTCGTGAACGCCGACGCCGCGGCGCCGCCTTTGATGGCCTTCCCCGGTGTGCGGGACATCCGCATCGCGCCCGCCGTGGACGGCGAGTTCGACGCCGCGATCATCATGGAATGCGGCGACCTGCAGCGCACGGGCGTCAGCGGCCTCGAGCATTTCTACGTGATCAACATCGACCACCATCCGGGCAACTCCGGCTTCGGCCAGATCAACTGGTTCGACGCGGGCGCCGCGGCCTGCGCGGAGATGGTCTACGACCTCGTGCGCGCGCTCGGCGTCCCGCTCTCGAAAGAGATCGCGACGCACGTCTACCTGGCGATCCTCACCGACACGGGATCGTTTCACTACTCCGGCATCTCGCCGCGCACGTTCGACATCTGCCGCGAGTGCGTGGAGGCGGGCGTCGATCCGGTGCTCGTGGCGCGGACTGTGTACGACAGCAACAACATGGGGCGGCTGAAGCTGTTCGGCGCGGTCCTCGGCGTGATGCAGATCAACGCCACCGGCCACATCGCCATCGTCCACGTGGATCACGAAATGGTGCGCGCCGCCGGCGGCACCTACGAGGATACCGAAGGACTCGTCAACCTGCCGCTGACCGTCAAGGAGATCGAAGCGGTCGTCTTCTTCAAGCAGGAGAAGGGCGACGAGTACCGCGTGAGCCTGCGCTCCAAAGGCAACATCGACATCGGCTCCATCGCCAAGGAGTTCGGGGGCGGCGGACACCGGAATGCGGCCGGCTGCACCATCACCGGCGAGATCGAGCAGCTGCGGAAGACGTTCGTCGAGAAAATCGAACGCGCGATCGATCACCCGATGACGGACACGCTGAGCACCGCGTCCGGACAGAACGTCCGGTGACCGCAACGTGCCCGACGGCCTGCTGATCCTCGACAAGCCCCCGGGCCCCACCTCGCACGACGTGGTCGCGCGCGTGCGCCGCGTCCTGCAGGAAGCACGGATCGGCCACACCGGCACGCTCGATCCGATGGCCTCCGGCCTCCTGCTGCTGGTCGTCGGCAAAGCGACGCGTCTGGCGAAGTTCCTGAGCGCGAGCGACAAGTCGTACGACGCATCGGTCCGTCTCGGATTCGCGACCGACACGGCGGACGCTCAGGGGCGTCCGCTCGGACCGCCCAGCGACCGCCCGATGCCGTCGCGCGGCGAGATCGACGCGGCGCTCGAGGCGTTCCGCGGCACGTTCCTGCAGCAGCCGCCCGCATTCTCGGCGAAGAAGATCGACGGTCAGCGCAGCTACAAGCTCGCCCGCGCACGCGCGCGCACCGCGCACGCCGCACCCGTCGCACCAACGGCCGCCGCCGACCTGCGCGCCGTGCCTGACCTAGCCGCCCCGGCGGTCCTATCCGCCCTGCCTGCCGCCGTCAGCGTCACCGCTCACGGCATCCGCCTCGTGAGCTTGGATGGCGACTCGGTGACGCTGCAGGTCGATTGCTCCGCCGGCTTCTACATCCGGTCGCTGGCGCACGACCTCGGAGGGCGGCTGGGCATCGGAGCCCATCTGACGGCGCTGCGGCGCACGCGGGTCGGCGACTTTGCCCTCGGCCAGGCAATGACGCTGGAGACGATGGAGCGCGATCCGCAGGGCGCGGCAGCGGCGCTCGTACCGTTGGCCGCGATGCTGCCACGCATGCCGTCGGTCGTGCTGACCGCTGACGGCGTCAATCGGGCCGCCCACGGCCACCATGTCGGGCCAGCCGAGATGTGGGCCGGCCAGCCATCAGCCCCGTGCTCCGAGCCTTCAGCCCTCGTCGTCCAGCCCGCCGATTGGAGACCTCACCCCTTCGTGAAGCTCCTCGACCCGCTCGGGGATCTGGTGGCCGTCGCGCAGCCGGCAGGGGCCGGCGGGCTTTTGCATCCCTCGATTGTTCTGGTGTAACATGTTGCTCTTGCTCGACTAACGCTTTTTACGGTGGATACGGCGCGACCGGTGTCAGTCCTCGACAGGACGGCTTCTGGTGCGTTCGTGGAGGACAGCCCAGGTGCTCAGCAAAGACCGCAAGACAGAACTGATCGGCAGCTACAAAACTCACGACGCGGACACCGGCTCCCCCGAAGTCCAGGTCGCCATTCTCAGCGAACGCATCAACTACCTGACCGAACATTTCAAGACCCACGCAAAGGACCACCACTCGCGCCGCGGGCTGCTGATGCTGGTCGGCAAGCGCCGGCGCCTGCTCGATTACCTCAAGGGCAAGGACGCGCACCGCTACTCCGACCTCATCAAGCGCCTGAACATCCGCAAGTAGCGCGCGCTCCCTCGTGGTGAGTTTTCATTTTTCAGGTTGAAGTTTCTATATGCATACGCGTGAAATCTCCGTCGGACAGAACACTCTCCGTTTCGAAACCGGCAAGCTCGCCAAGCAGGCGCACGGCTCGGTCATCGTTCGCCTCGGCGATTCGGTGGTCCTGGTCACGGCCTGCCACTCGGCCAACCCGCGCGAGGGGATCGACTTCCTCCCGCTGACCGTTGATTACCGCGAGTACACCTACGCGTCGGGCCGCATCCCGGGCGGCTTCTTCAAGCGCGAAGGCAAGATGGCCGAAAAGGAAGTGCTGACCAGCCGGATGATCGACCGCCCGACGCGGCCGCTGTTTCCCGCCGGCTGGCGTTTCGAGACGCAGATCATCGCCCTTGTGCTGTCGTCCGACCAGGAGAACGACACGGACGTGATGGCGATCACCGGCGCTTCCGTGGCGCTGGCGCTCTCCGACATGCCGTTCGAGAAAACGATCGCCGCCGTGCGCATGGGCCTGGTCGACGGCCAGTACCTCGTCAATCCGACCTACAAGCAGCGTAAGGAGAGCAAGCTCGACCTGATCGTGGTCGGCAGCAAGGACGGCCTGGTGATGGTCGAGGCCGGCGCCAAGGAAGTCTCCGAGGAGCAGGTCGTCACCGCGCTCGACACCGCGCACGCCGCGATCAAGCAGATCGTGGCGGTCATCGACGACCTCGCCAAGGAAGCCGGCAAGAAGAAGCTGGTGGTCGCCACGAAGGAAATCGCCGCCGGCTTCTACAAGGAGATCGAGGGCAAGGTCTTCGGGCCGCTCGCCAAGGCGATGCGCATCCGCGAAAAGCTCGAGAACTACGAGACAGTCGACCTGACGCTCAAGAACCTGATCGCCGAGCTCCCCGACGAGACCGAGGCCGAGAAGAAGTCCGACGCCAAGGCGATCTTCAAGGAGCTGAAGGAGAAGGTCCTGCGCGAAGAAGTGCTGACGCACGGCGTCCGCCTCGACGGCCGCAAGTTCGACGAGATCCGCAACATCTGGATCGAGACCGGCGTCCTGCCGCGCGTCCACGGTTCGTGCGTGTTCACGCGCGGTGAAACGCAGGCGCTCGTCACCTGCACCCTCGGCACCGCCGACGATGCGCAGAAGATCGAGAGCTTCGAAGGGGAAACGTGGAAGACCTTTATGCTCCACTACAACTTCCCGCCCTTCTCGGTCGGCGAGACCGGACGCATGACCGGCCCGGGCCGGCGCGAAATCGGCCACGGCGCGCTGGCGGAACGCTCGCTGGTGTCGCTGATGCCGGCTGAAGCGGACTTCCCCTACACCGTCCGGATCGTCTCGGACATCCTCGAGTCCAACGGCTCCTCGTCGATGGCGTCGATCTGCGGCGGATCGCTGGCGATGATGGACGCGGGCGTGCCGCTGGCGAAAGCGGTGGCCGGCATCGCGATGGGCCTGGTGATCGACGAGAAGAGCGGCAAGTACGCCGTCCTCTCCGACATCGCCGGCGCCGAAGACCACTACGGCGACATGGACTTCAAGGTCGCCGGCA